>JAGRLC010000045.1 GCA_020441995.1 Rhodobiaceae bacterium | reverse complement strand
CCATGTCCTGCAGCGGCAGCCCGGCACGCAACACCATGCCGTTGCCGTCACCCGTGCAGGTATGCGCCGAAGTGCAGGAGAAATAGGCGCGGCCATATCCGCCGGTGGCGAGGATCACCATTTTCGCGCGGTAGCGGTGCAGCTCGCCGGTGGCCAGATCGATCGCGACGACACCGCGGCAGGCGCCGTCCTCGTCCATGATCAGGTCGATGGCGAAGTACTCGACGAAGAACTGAGCGTTGTGCTTCAGCGCCGCGCCATAGAGCGTGTGCAGGATCGCGTGACCGGTGCGGTCGGCGGCGGCGCAGGTGCGCTGCACGGGCGGGCCGGCGCCGAAGTTCTGCATGTGGCCGCCGAAGGGACGCTGATAAATCTTGCCGTCCTGGGTGCGCGAGAAGGGCACGCCATAATGTTCCAGCTCGTAGACGGCGGCAGGCGCCTCGCGCACGAGGTATTCGATCGCGTCCTGATCGCCAAGCCAGTCCGACCCCTTCACGGTGTCGTACATGTGCCAGCGCCAGTCATCCGGCCCCATATTGCTGAGCGAGGCAGCAATGCCGCCCTGGGCGGCGACGGTGTGGGAGCGTGTCGGGAAGACCTTGGTGATACAGGCGGTCTTGAGGCCCGCCTCGACACAGCCGACCGTGGCGCGCAGGCCCGAACCGCCGGCGCCGATCACCACGACATCGAATGTGTGGTCGACAAAGGGATAGGCCTTGCCACCCGCGGAAGGCGCCGAGGATACCGGCTTCTGTTTAACTGACTTCTTGGCCGTTGCGGAACCGGGCGACTTCGCCATCAGCGGTCAGCCTCCGAATGCGAGTTTGAGAACCGCCAGCACGCCGACAAGGCCGGCGGCGGCGCAGAAAAAGATATTGCCCATCAGGGCCGCGAGCTTGGCGCCCTCGCCATGCACATAGTCCTCGATGATGACCTGCATGCCGAGCTTCATGTGAACGACGCCGGACACGATGAACAATATAAGCAGCGCGGCGACGAACGGATTACCGGCGCTCGCGGCAAATTCCGCGCGGGTCGAGCCCAGCGCGCAGATGACGAACCAGACGAAGCCGAGCACAAGCGGCACATTGGCAACGGCTGTCAGCCTCTGTTTCCAGAAATGGCCGGTTCCCTCGTGAGCGGAACCAAGGCCTCGGACGCGTGAAAGCGGTGTTCGCATGGCTTGTCGCCCCCTACATCGCCGCGTAGCCGACGATCCACGTCAGCAGCGTGAGTACGACCGATCCGGCAAGCGAGGCCCAGGCAACCTTGGACGCGGTGTGCTTGTCGAGCATTGCGCCGCTGTCCCAGATGAAATGGCGGATGCCGCCGAGCATGTGGTGGAAGAGCGCCCACGTGTATCCGAAGAGAACGAGCCGCCCGATGATCGATCCCAGCACGTCTTGCGCGAAATCGAACGCTTCCGGCCCGCTTGCCGCCGACGCCAGCCACCAGATCAGGATCAGCGTGCCGAAATACAGCCCCGCACCGGTGATGCGATGCACAATCGACATCGTCATCGTGATGGTCGGCTTGTAGATCTGGAGATGCGGCGACAACGGACGCTTGTCCGCCCCGTTTCCAGCCTCACTGATCTCTGCCATGTAACCCCGGCCCTTCACTTGCGCACCCGACGGCGCAACTTACGCAGTGCAGCAATACAATCAATCCGACGAAGGGTCAAAGCGGTGCTGCAAAGGCGCCCGCATGCGTGGCTTGCATGGCCAAAACGCCGTGAAATCACATTCAGACCTAGATATGCGCATTTCACAGGGGTGCATAAACTCTTGAACTTATTCCATTTTCGAACAAATGCGCATCGCGGTTTGTTAACAAAACAATGTCACAAAGGCTCCATTGCAGGAAATCCCAGAACCGGAGTGAGCCGACATGCGGCTGAAGTTTCTTCCCAATCTCAAGCTGAAATTGCCTTCCATGCCGAAAGCGACTGTCGATGTTAAGATCGGCATGACGTTTCTGCTGTTTTTTTTGGTCGCCAGCGCATCCGGCTTCATGATGTTCCAGTCGGCGGACCGGGTCGGGCGCCAAGGCATCCAGCTCAGCGAAGAACATGCGCCCCTGATCGAGGCCGCAAAGGAAATCAAGCTGACCGCCCTTCAGGCCCATCTCCTGTTCGAGGAGGTCATGGCGGGAACGTCCGAAGAAGATATCTCGAAGGTCTGGAGCCTGCTTGACGACACCCGGTTCTATGCCACCGCGATGATCGAGGGCGGCACCAAGGGCGATCAGACCTTCATCGGCTCGGACGATCCGGCGATCCGTGAAATCGCCGAGGGCGTGCTGAACGAGGAAATAAATTTCCGCGCCATCGCCGACATGCGCTACACGCCGATTGCCGAGATCCGCGCAAACGACAGCGGCGCCGACAAGGCCTACGGGCCGCTATACGACAAGCTCGTTTCACAGATCGAAAAGCTGCGTGAAAATCCTCTGATTGCGGCTGACGCGGACATGCAGGCCAAACTGGGCAACGCCCTTTTCGCGCTAGCCAACGGCAGCGTGATTGTCGACGCCGTCGTCGCCGGCAACGAGAATGAATCCCTTGGCGAGGCCACTGGCGGGTTCCGCGATGCGGCGCGCGCCATGGACGCTCTCGCGGGTTTCGCCCCGAAGGCTGACATCGACGCGATCAAGGCCGGGATCACCGAACTCGGATCGCTGGCCAACGCACGTTTCTCGCGCGCGGATTCCATCCGCAGCACCGAGGAAACCACGGCCGAGATCTTCGACCAGGCATTTGACGGTTTCATCACTCTGGCCACGGAAGCCGAAGCGCTGGTGCATGCGAAAATGAATGAGAATATCGCGGCCCTTCATGCCGAGCGCGCCCGCGAACGCATCGTGGCGCTCGCCGCCTTCGCCCTGATGTTCGCAATGGTGCTCGCAGGCTCCTTCTTTGTCTGGAAGTTCATCGCTCAGCGTCTGCGCAACCTGGCAACGGCGGCGCGCGCATATGCGGAAAACGACCTCGACCATCCGATGCCTTCCTGGCGGTCGGGCGACGAGCTCGGCTGGGTACGCGAGAGCCTTGAAAAATTCCGCGGCGCCATGATCGCGCAGATCGAGCTGTCGGACAAAGTGAAGGAAGAAGAGGAGAAGCGGCAGGAAGAGCAGCGCCGCCTGCTTCAGGAAACCGCCGCGGACTTCAACAACCGCACGCAGTCGTTCTTCGATGCGCTCGACACTGTCGCCCGCGACCTCGTCAGCGCCGTCGATCTTCTGGAACACGAGACCCAGAACGCGGGCAACGCGACGCAGGAAACCGTCTCGGCTTCCGACAGCGCCTCGGCCAACGTACAGACCGTCGCTTCGGCGGCGGAGGAGCTGAGCGCCTCCATTGGCGAGATCGGCCGCCAGATCGGCGCCACCAGCGAAATCGTCAATCAGGCCACCCGCCACACCGCCGATACAACCGAAAAGGTCGGCGGCCTTGCGCAGGCGGCGCAGAAGATCGGCGAAGTGGTCACCCTGATCCAGGACATCGCCGAGCAGGACCAACCTGCTGGCGCTGAACGCCACCATTGAGGCCGCCCGCGCCGGCGAGGCGGGGCGCGGCTTCGCCGTTGTCGCCGCCGAGGTCAAGGAACTGGCGACCCAGACGGCAAAGGCGACCGAGGAAATCGCCGCGCAGGTCTCTGCCATCCAGAACTCGACCGACCAGGCCGTCGGCGCCATCGGCGAGATCAGCCAGACGATGAACGACATCGACAACAATACCGCGTCGATCGCCGCCTCGATCCAGCAGCAGGGCAGCGCGACGGCGGAGATCAGCCGCAACGTTCAGGAAGCAGCCGCCCGCACCGGCGAAGTGGCGGGCAACATGGGTTCGGTGTCCAACGCCATGGCGAGCGTCACCGACACGACGCTGCGCGTGCGCGAAAGCTCCAACAAGGTCCACAGCGACGCAGCCCAGCTTCGTGCTGCCGTTCAGTCCTTCCTGAAGCAGCTCGAAGCGGCTTAAGCAATTCCAGGAAAAGTGTAAGCGGTTTTCCGTCCGGAATTGCGTCAGTGAAACAGAAGGGTGCCACACATGGGCTCATGTGTGGCGCCGATCAGTCCAGCCGGGGAATCAGCACCCAGTAATCGAGGTCGAGGACGACGCTCTCGTCATAGGTTGTCCCCTCGGAAAATAGCGGGAAATCCCCGCACGCGCGGTTCTTGACCCCGACGGTGCGCACACGAAGCGCACCGACGCCCTCGCGGCCTGTCAGCGGTTGCGCATCGAGAATTTCCGACCAGGCATAGATGGTGTCGCCGGCGAAGGCCGGCGCCACGTGGCGTCCGCCGTTGACGGCTGCGACATGGAAGGCGTTGCCAAGCCCGTTGAAGGACAGCGCGCGGGCGAGGGAGATGACGTGTCCGCCATAGACGAGCCTGCGCCCGAAACGCCCCTGCCCCTCGGTATGCTGGTTGAAGTGCACCTTGGCGGTGTTCTGGTAGAGCCGGGTTGCAAGCTGATGCTCGGCCTCCTCGATGGTCATGCCATCGACATGGTCGATACGCTCGCCGGGCTGGTAATCGCCGAAGAAATGCCGGCTCCCGGACAGGTGATGATCCCAGGCAGAGGCATCGATGAAGGGCACCGCATCGCCAAGCTGATCGGCTTCGAGCGCGGACGGCAGGGTCGGCACGACCGCTTCCGGCGCGGGCGAGGCATTGTTGCGCTTCCTCACCAGCACCCACCGGACATATTCCAGCACCTTGACGCCGTCCTGGTTGAAGCCTGAGGAACGCACGTAAACGATACCGCTATCGCCCTTCGACGTCTCCTTGACGCCGATCACATCGGAGACGGCATTCAACGTGTCGCCGGGATAGACCGCCGCCAGAAACCGCAAATCCGCATAACCGAGATTTGCGACCGCGTTCAGCGAGATGTCCGGCACCGTCTTGCCGAATACAACGTGAAACACGAGCAGATCGTCGACCGGCGCGCGCTCGTAACCGATGGCCTGGGCGAAGCTGTCGGCGGACTGCACCGCGAACCGCCCGCCATAGAGCGCGGTGTAGAGCGCCACATCGCCGCTGGTCACGGTGCGCGGCGTGGCGTGGACGATCTCCTGCCCGACGCGGAAATCCTCGAAGAAATTGCCGGAATTGGTTTTGGTCACGATTGGTTTGCCTCGTCAATTTCCTGACCGAAAGCGATCAGGTGTCCGTCCGGATCGCGGATTGTGTAGTCGCGGCAGCCGTAGAACTGGTCTTCCAGAGGATAGACAATCTCTGCCCCGGCCCGCTTCACCGCATCATGGTGCGCGTCAACATCGTCCACATAAAGATAGGCGGACCATTCCTCGTGACCGGTCGGCGCCTCGCCTTCCCGCCGTCTCAGTCCGAGCCTGATCGCGTCGAGCACGACGATTGCGAAGCTCGCCACGCCATTGTCGTCATGCCAGGTATTGCCGCCCTGAAAACACAGCCTGCCGGTATAAGCTGCAAAAGCTGCGTCGAGATCGCCGACCTCGATGATCGGCATCGCGCCCAGACCTTTCATGGTGTCACTCCCGTCCTTCTATCGCCTCCGCAAGCGCAACGGTCTTCGCCGCCATGTCGGCATGCATGCGCTCCACCATACGGCCATTGAGGTTGATCGCCCCCTTGCCGGCGTTCTCCGGCAGTTCGAACGCGGCGATGATCTCGCGGGCGGCGGCAACCTCCGCCTCGTCCGGGGCAAAGATCCGGTTGGCGGCGCCGATCTGGCCGGGATGGATCAGCGTCTTGCCGTCCATGCCGAGATCGCGGCCATGCAGGCATTCCGCCTCGAGCCCGGCCTCGTCGCGGAAATCGTTATAAACCCCGTCAAGGATCGCAAGCCCGTGCGCGCAAGCAGCCGCGACGCAGGTCGACAGCCATGCGAGCATACCGATCCGGTTGTTCTCAAGGCGCGCGCCTGTTTCCTTGGCAAGATCGTTGGTGCCCATCACGAAGGCCGTCAGCAGCGCACCCTGACCGCTCGCCGTGGCCGCGATCTCGGCCGCATTCAGCATCCCGAGCGGCGTCTCCATCATCGCCCACAATTTGATGTCATGACCGGCGTGGCCCATGTGGCCTGTGACGGTGAAAATATCGGAGGCTTTCGAGACCTTCGGCACCAGAATGGCGTCCGGCTTCGCCTTGACGGCGGCGGCAAGATCATCGAGGCCCCAGGGCGTATCGAGCCCGTTGATGCGGATGACGACCTCGCGGTGGTCATACCCCCCGGCCGTAACGGCATCGCAGATCTGCCGCCGCGCCAGGTCCTTGGCGTCCGGCGCCACCGCGTCCTCAAGGTCAAGAATAAGCGAATCGGCATCGAGCGTGCGCGCCTTTTCCAGCGCGCGGGCATTCGAGCCCGGCATATAAAGAACACTGCGGCGCGGACGGATTGTCATTACGTGGACTCCCGGGAAATCTTCAACAACGGTGATGCGTTCGCACTTGCAGCAAGCTAGTCGCCGCCTTTCCGCTATGCCAGTGTTCTTTTTGCTTAAAGGTCGGGGATTCGGGGAGACGTTTGGCTTGCAGGGAGGCAGACCCATGAACGCAATGACCAGGGGCAGGGCCGCCTGATGGCGCCGCCAACCGTCATTGTCGTCAATTCCCAGGTCGTGCACGGGCGCGTGGGATCGCGCGCGCAAGCCTTTGCGCTGGAGCGCCTCGGGATCGAGCCCTGGCTGCTGCCGAGCGTGCTGCTGCCGTTTCATCCAGGCCATGGCGCCGGAACACGCTTGCCCACGCCCGAAAAAGAGTTTGCCGGCCTGATCGACGACCTCATCGCGCGCGGGCTGTCCGCTGTCGAAGCGGTCCTCACCGGTTATCTGGGAACGGCGGAACAGGTTCCTCATGTGCTCCGGCTGATTGCCGCCGTGCGCGCCGAAAACCCCGATGCGCTGATTTGCTGCGATCCGGTCATCGGCGATGCGAATGGCCTCTATGTCGATGAAGCGCTGGCGCTCGCCATGCTCGAAACCCTGGTTCCCGCCGCCGACCTGCTTTGTCCGAACCGGCACGAACTCGCCTGGCTGACCGGCTACCCCGTCGGCTCCAACACGGAGATCATCGAGGCCGTTTCCGCGCTGTCACCGCCCACTGTTCTGGTCACCTCGGCGCATGCGATGATGCGCGGCAACATGGCGAACCTGCTGGTGCATGAAAGCCGCGCGTGGCTTGCCGAGGCCCATGCCATCGAGAACCCGCCGCACGGCACCGGCGACCTGATGAGCGCGGTCTTTGCCGCCTTCCTGCTGACCGGTCACGCGCCGGATGCGGCCCTGTCGCGCGCCACCTCGTGCGTTCACGACATTCTCGCCGCAACCGGCTCCGGCGCGGAGGAAATCGCGCTGGTCGCAGCACAGGACCGGCTCAAGGCGCCGCGCATGCCGGTGTCGCTGCGCACGCTGGTGCAAGCGGTCTGAGATGAACAGCGGCGAGGGAACGTGGGTTGCCGGCGCCGACGGCTGCCGCTCGGGCTGGGTCTGCGCGCTGATGCGCATCTCCGGCGGCAAGCCGGTCTATGGCGAGTTGCGCTTCGCCATGGATTTCGCGCATGTGCTGAAGCTCATTCCCTCGCCCGCCATCATCGCCGTGGACATGCCCATCGGCCTGCCCGAGAGGACTTCAACGGGCGGGCGCCCGCCGGAGAAATGCGTCCGTCCTCTGCTTGGCGCGCGCCAGTCCAGCGTCTTCGCGATCCCCTCCCGCGCCGCCGTTTATGCAGACGCGTATTCAGAGGCATGCCGTATTGCGCTCGAAACCTCGGACCCGCCCCGCAAGGTGTCGAAACAGGCCTTCCATATTTTCCCGAAAATCCGCGAGATCGATGCGCTGATGACGCCGCAACTCCAGTCGCGCGTGTACGAATGCCATCCCGAGGTCGCCCTGATGCAGAGCAATGGCGCGCCCGCCCCGCTGCCGAAGAAAGTCAAGAGCCGCATCAACCCGGATGGCGTGCAATGGCGCATCGACTTCCTGACAGGCCTCGGCATCCCGCCGGAGCTCTTCACCGGCACCCTGCCGCGCGGCGTCAAACATGGCCGCGACGACATTGCAGATGCCGCCGCCTGCGCGCTGACCGCCTGGCGCATTTTGGAGGGCCGTGCGATCCGTTACCCGCATAAGCCCGTATATGACGCGGCCGGGCTCGACATGGCGATATGGGCCTGACCGCGTTGCCTGAAACACCGATAGCTAGTAATTCCACGCAACCGACGTTCAATCGCGAGGCGAACCCATGAAACACATGCCGCAAGCCCTGCTGGAGGGCTATGTCTCCTTCAAGTATGGCCGCTTGCGGACCGAACGCGCCCGCTACCACGAACTCGCCGCCAAGGGCCAGAAGCCCGACACCATGATTATCGGCTGCTGCGACAGCCGCGCAGCGCCCGAGATGATTTTCGATGCGGTGCCCGGCGAACTCTTCGTGGTGCGCAACGTCGCCAATCTCGTTCCCCCCTATGAGCCCGACGGCGAGTATCATTCCACCTCAGCCGCACTCGAATTCGCCGTGCAGGCGCTGAAGGTGAAAAACATCGTCGTGCTCGGCCATGCCCGCTGCGGCGGTATCGCGGCCTCCCTGCAGCATGCGCCCGAGCCGCTCTCGCCGGGCGATTTCATCGGCAAGTGGATCTCTCTGACAGAAAATGCCCGAAAGGATCTCGAAACCCGCAGCGTACCGGATGAGAAGCGCATCGAGACGATGGAAATGCTCTCCATCAAGCATTCGATCGAGAACCTGCGCAGCTTCCCGTGTATCTCGATCCAGGAAGGGCGCGGCAAGATCGAGCTGCACGGCGCCTATTTCGACATCGAAAGCGGCGCGCTGGCCTGGCTCGATCGCGAAACCGGGTGGTTTCGCCCGGTCGAGATCGACCTGAAATTGATGGACTGAGCCGCGCAAAAAAGGCCGGGCGAGAAGCCGCCCGGCCTTGTTTTTCTCTGAATCCTGAAGCCTCAGGCGGCCTTCTGCATCAACCCGCGATTGATCAGCGTCTCGGCGATCTGCACCGTGTTGAGCGCTGCGCCCTTGCGCAGGTTGTCGGAGACGACCCAAAGCGCCAGACCGTTCTCGACGGTAGCGTCCTCGCGGATACGCGAGACAAAGGTGGCGAAATCGCCGACGCACTCGATCGGCGTGATATAGCCGCCGTCCTCGGCCTTGTCGATGACCATCAGGCCCGGCGCCTCGCGCAGAATCTCGCGCGCCTCTTCCGCCGTCACCGGCTTTTCGAATTCAATATTGACCGCTTCGGAATGTCCGACGAAGACCGGCACGCGCACACAGGTCGCGGTCAGCTTGATCTTCGGATCGAGGATCTTCTTGGTCTCCGCGACCATCTTCCACTCTTCCTTGGTGAAGCCGTCTTCCATGAAGACGTCGATGTGCGGAATGACGTTGAAGGCGATCTGCTTGGTAAACTTCTTCGGCTCCGGCGACTGGGCGACATAGATGCCCTTGGTCTGGTCCCAGAGCTCGTCGATCGCGTCCTTGCCCGCGCCCGAAACCGACTGGTAGGTCGAGCAGACGACGCGCTTGATGCCGAAAGCGTCATGCAGCGGCTTCAGCGCGACGACAAGCTGCGCCGTGGAACAGTTCGGGTTGGCGATGATGCCGCGCTTGTCGTTCTTCGCCATGTAATCCTCGAGAACATGCGCGTTCACTTCCGGAACGATCAGCGGAACGTCGGAATCGTAACGGAAGAACGACGAATTATCGATGACGATGGCGCCGGTCTTGGCGATCTTCGGGCCCCATTCCTTCGACACGCCGGAACCCGCCGACATCAGCGCGAAATCGACGCCGGTGAAGTCGAACTGCTCGATATCCTTGCACTTCAGCGTGTGGTCGCCGAAGGAGACCTCGACGCCCTGGGAACGCCGCGAGGCAATGGCGAAGACTTCGTCTGCGGGGAACTCGCGTTCGGCGAGAATGTTCAGCATTTCCCGGCCTACATTGCCGGTGGCGCCGACGACGGCAACCTTGTAACCCATGGATCGCTCCAGACATTTTGAAGGGTCTTGAAACCCGTTGGCTCGTTCCGCCCGCTTGACCGCTCGATTTGCGGCTACGCCCCGGACCGCGGGGCGGATTTGCGGGAAAGGGCGGGTGTGATCAGGCGCGCGTGGTCGCCGCGCCGGTTTTTGCCGGCGTTTTCGTCGTGCCCGTGGTTTTGGCAGACATCATCTCTTGAACAAAGATGGCGTGCATCGCGATCAGGTCCCTTTCCAACGCCGCGATTAAGCGCAACGCCTGAAAAAATGCAAGCGGCAATCCATGAAGGCACTTTTGCCGGAGCAGGCAAATCCGAGCTAACGATCCTTGTCGGCCGCCGCAAAAAGCGCCTCAAGCGAGACCGGCCGGTCCCACTGCGCTTTCACCGTCCCGTCCATGCCGACGAGGACTGCGTGAAAGCCGCGCCCCGTCGCGGCACCATCCGTGCGAATGCGAGGAGGCTGCGCGGGCGCTTCGCCGATGATGCCTAAAACCGCATCGCGGGTGGCGGCGAAAACAACGAGACCACGCTGCGCGATGCCTACCTCATCGGCCCGCAGAATATGCTTCTGCCGCGCCAGCGCCACCTGATCGAAGCGCCGAACCTGAATGACGAGAACGCGGGTTTCGCCGCGATAGGCCTCAAGGCCCGTTACGGATGCCGCCAAAACCGCATGGCAGGCGGCCATCAGGAACATGCCCGCCACTGCTAACGTATAGCGCCGCATCAGCCGGCAATCTCCTCGCCGAAGAACATCAGCATGCCGTCGGGGTCCTTCACGTGGAATTCGCGCATACCATAAGACTGGTCGAACGGAGGACGCACGCTGCCCTGCGGCAGTTTCGACAGCCGTGGCGCAAGCTCCAGCCACAGCGCGTCGAGCCCGTCGACCTCGATATAGACGGCGATATTCTCCGCCGTGACCTTCAATACGGCTTCATCGTCGCAGGCCTGCAGATGGATATGCACCGGCCCGCGATGAACATTGGCAACCGAATTGTCCTGCGCCTGAAAGACGACGGTGAAACCCATCTTGAGAACATAGAAGTCCACCGACCGCGCGACATCGCGCACCGGAACCATCGTCGCGCCATAGCGCAAGGTCGGCGTCAGGCTCATGATAGCTGAATGTATAGGCCGGGCTGGAACTTAATCCAGTGGAGCCTTTGTTTCTCTTCACGCTGACGCGCATCGCCCGGAAAAGAAAACAGGCCCGCAGCAAAGCCGCGAGCCTGAATTGGTGCGCAAAAATTCTCGCGATTACGCGAGAGACTCAAGCTCGGCGATGATCGCGTCGGCCATCTCGGTGGTGCCCATGGCATTACCGCCGTCGGCGATGTCGCCGGTGCGCGCGCCGGACGCGAGCGCCGCAGAGATCGCCTTGTCGAGCATGTCGGCTTCCGAAACCATGCCGAAAGAATAGCGCAGGCACATGCCGAAGCTGGCGATCATGGCAATCGGGTTGGCAACGCCCTTGCCGGAGATGTCCGGCGCCGAGCCGTGCACCGGCTCGTAGAGCGAATAGCGCTTGCCGGTCTTCTCGTCGGGCAGGCCGAGCGAGGCGGACGGCAGCATGCCGAGCGAGCCGGTCAGCATGGAGGCAACGTCCGACAGCAGATCGCCGAACAGGTTGTCGGTGACGATGACATCGAACTGCTTGGGGTTGCGCACCAGCTGCATGCCGCCGGCATCGGCAAGCACATGCTCAAGCTTCACGTCGTCATAGCCTTCGGTCTCGTGAACCTGCGTGACCACTTCCTTCCAGAGCACGCCGGACCGCATCACGTTGTGCTTTTCCATCGACGTGACCTTGTTCGACCGCGTGCGCGCCAGCTCGAAGGCGACGCGGGCGATACGGGCGATTTCCGGCGTCGTGTAGACCTGCGTGTCGACGGCGCGCTTGTCGCCGTTCTCCAGCGTGACGATTTCCTTCGGCTCGCCGAAATAGGTGCCGCCGGTCAGTTCGCGCAGGATCAGGATGTCGAGACCTTCCACGACGTCCTTCTTCAGCGAGGACGCGTTTGCAAGTGCCGGGTAGCAGATCGCCGGGCGCAGGTTTGCGAACAGGTCGAGATCCTTGCGCAGCCGCAGCAAGCCCGCTTCCGGGCGATGCTCATAAGGCACATCGTCCCACTTCGGCCCGCCGACGGCGCCGAACAGGATCGCATCGGCGGCAAAAGCGCGCTCAACGGCCGCATCGGTGATCGCTTCGCCATGGGCGTCATAGGCCGCGCCGCCGACGAGGTCGCTCTCGATCTCGAACTTGGTCGTGCCGTGCCGTCCGAACCAGTCGATGACGCGCTGCGCCGCGGTGGTAACTTCAGGGCCGATCCCGTCGCCGGGCAAAAGGAGAATGTTCTGGCTTGCCATGTCTGGTCCGTCTTCAGTTTCAGGAAGTTGAATTCAGGAGCGGATGGGTATCGCCACGCGCGCCTTATGGCAAGCGCCCCGCCCCGCACAAGCACTCTTGCCTCAGGTTAACGCAATCGGCGACATGCGCTTGTCGCCCGGTGCCCGCGCGGCATATTCTTGGCTTTAAGCAGGGACGGGACATGAACAGGCACGAGAAAGAGGAAGCCCGCCGCAGGGAAGCGCTGCGCGACCTGGAGCGCGTTGGCGAAACCTCGGAGGTAATCGGCACCAGCGCGTTCACACGCGCCGCCAGGGGCACACTCGATCATTTTTCCGCAAACGACGCCGAAGGCGGTGACTGGGCGGAAGTCTGGGGCAAGCGGATCGCCCGGGGACTGTCGCTGGCTGCTCTGCTGTTTCTCGCGGTCTATCTGACCGTCACCTACATCCTGCGGTAATTTCAAAACGCGGGGCAAGGCGCGCCCGCACCGGTGTATCTGAAGGCGACATGGCCACACTCGACCGCGAACATACATGGACGCACATGGCAGCCCCCGGTCTCGACGATTTCGAGATCATGGCGGGAGAAGCTTTCGCGCGCCTGCCCGGCAATTTCCGCGAGCTGTGCGGCAGCATCATTATCCAGGTTACGGATTTCCCCGACGATGAGGTGCTGGAGGATCTCGGCCTTGAATCCGCCTATGACCTGCTCGGCCTGTTTCAGGGCGTCGGGCTTTCTGAGGGCGAGGCCGTTCCGCCGACAGGCCGGCAGCCGAACATGATCTGGCTGTTCCGCCGCCCGATCCTCGATTACTGGGCCGAGTACGAGGACAATCTCGGCGACATCATCACCCACGTCCTCGTGCATGAAATCGGCCATCACTTCGGCCTCAGCGACGATGACATGGAGCGTATCGAGGTCTCGGCGAGTCCCTGACCTGCCGGACCGTTGCGTAACAGCAGTCTAGCCATGTGCAGATTGGCGTTGAGAAATCGGCGGCGTTTATGTTTATTGCGCGCCAAACAGAAATCATTCGAGGACACACCCGATCATGGACAAGTTCACCACGCTGACCGGTGTCGCGGCACCCCTGCCGATCACCAATATCGACACCGACATGATCATCCCCAAGCAGTACCTGAAGACGATTCAGCGTACCGGTCTTGGCAAGGGGCTGTTCTCAGAGATGCGCTACAATGACGACGGCTCGGACAATCCCGATTTCGTCCTCAACAAGCCCTCCTACAAGGGCGCGCAGATCATCGTCGCCGGCGACAATTTCGGCTGCGGTTCCAGCCGCGAGCATGCCCCTTGGGCGCTGCTCGATTTCGGTATCCGCTGCGTGATCTCCACCAGCTTCGCCGACATCTTCTACAACAA
>JAGRLC010000167.1 GCA_020441995.1 Rhodobiaceae bacterium | reverse complement strand
GCCCACACCCATACCGGCGCGCTGATCGGCTCGGATGCCGTGTTCGATGCGGCGCTCGAACGGGTTGGCGCGGTGCGCGTGCAGACCTTCGGTCAGCTCTTTGCGGCGGCTGGAATCCTGTCTTCGGGCAAGCGCGCAAAGGGGGGCAACCTCGGCATCATCACCAACGGCGGCGGCGCAGGCGTTCTGGCGGCGGACCGGGCAGGTGACATGCACCTGGAACTGCCGGATCCTTCGCCCAGGACAATCGAGGCGCTGGATGCGCTGCTGCCGCCCTATTGGTCGAAGCGCAATCCGATCGACATTCTCGGCGATGCGCATCCCGACATGTATTTTGCTGCTGTGCGGGCCGCCATCGACGATCCCGCCTTCGACGGGGTGCTGGTGATGCTGACGCCGCAGGCGATGACGGCGGCAACCGACGCCGCGCGCGAACTGGTCGAGGCTGTCGGCAAGAACGGACGCAAGCCGGTCTTCGCCTGCTGGATGGGCGAGGCTTCCGTGTCCGAAGGCCGCAAGCTGCTGAGCGAGGCCGGCATTCCAGACTTCACGGTGCCCGAGCGCGCCGTCGAGGCTTTCGCCTATCTCGCCCGCCACCACCGCAATCGCCAGCTCGCTCTTGAGACTCCCGGGCCTTTGTCGGATCTCGATCCGCCAGATATAGAGGGCGCGCGGATGATCATCGAGGCGGCGTTGGCCGAGCGCCGCACGATGCTGTCGGACATTGAATCGAAGGCGGTGATGCGAGCGTTTCGCATTCCGGTGAACACGACGCTGGAGGCCGACAGTCGCCAGAAGGCGCTGATCGCGGCGGAAACCGTCGGCTTCCCCGTGGCGATGAAAATTCATTCGCCGCAGATCGTCCACAAGTCCGATGCCGGCGGCGTCAAGGTCAACATCATGAATGCCGCCGATGTGCAGGCGGCCTACAAGGAAATCACCGAGAAGGCGGCGAAGGCGCGGCCCGACGCGACAATCCTCGGCGTCACCATCGAGCCGATGGCGCAAATGGACGATGCGCGCGAACTCGTCGTCGGCGTCAGCCGCGATCCGGTTTTCGGTCCTTCTATTCTGTTCGGGGCAGGCGGGACCATGGTCGAGATCCTGCGCGATTCAAGCGTCGCCCTGCCGCCGCTCAATGCGGTGCTCGCCAACCGGCAGATCGACCGCACCCGCGTGGCAAAACTGCTCAGCGCTTTTCGCGACCGCCCGGAAGTCAACCGCAAGGCCGTGGTCGATGTGCTACTGCGGGTGTCCGATCTCGCGTGCGAATTTCCCGAGATCGTCGAACTGGACATCAACCCGCTGTTCGCGGGGCCCGACGGCGTTGTCGCGGTCGATGCGCGTATCCGCATTTCCCGCAAGCTCGCCCGCTTCGGAAGCTACGACCACATGGCGATCGTGCCCTATCCGCGTCACCTCGTGCGCGAGGAGTTTCTCGCTGACGGCACGCCGCTGACGATCCGCCCGATCCGCCCGGAGGATGCCGACAGCGAACAGGCTTTCGTGCGCGGCCTGTCTCCGGAAGCCAAGCGCATGCGTTTCATGCACGCGATGAAGGAACTGACGCCGGAGATGCTGGTCCGCTTCACGCAGATCGACTACAGCCGCGAAATGGCGCTGGTCGCGGTGACGCGCGAGGAGCAGGGCCCCGTACAGCAGGGCGTTGCCCGCTATACCATCAATCCGGACCAGACCAGTTGCGAGTTCGCCATCGTCGTCTCCGACACCCGCCAGCATCAGGGGCTCGGCACGCGGCTCATGCAGGCGCTGATGGACGCCGCCCGCGACCACGGGCTGCGCAATATCGAGGGCGCCGTGCTGTCCGAGAACGAAGGCATGCTGCACCTTATGAAGGAACTCGGCTTCACGGCCCACGTCTCGCCGGAGGACCCGGCGGTGATGAACGTGGAGCGGGCGCTGTAGGCGGTCTTGCGCTTTTCAGATGCGCATCAGCCCACTTCGCCGCGTGGGTAGGAGATGATCGAAAGATAGCGGATCGGCAGTTTGATCTTTTCCTCCGGGCCATGCGGCGCATCGGCGTTGAAGAACAGGCTGTCGCCCGGCTGCATGGTGTAGAGCTTGTCGGAATGGCGGTAGCGCACTTCGCCCTCCAGCATGTAGATGAACTCAAGGCCCGAGTGCTGGAAAAGCGTGAAGTCATTGGACTGTTCGGTGAGTTCGATCATGTAGGGCTCAACGACGACCGATCCGTCGCTGCTGCCGGTGTGGCCCAGCAGCCGGTACTGGTGGCCGGCGCGGGTGCCGCGCCTGTCGATATGCAATCCTTCCCCCGCCTTGACGAAAACGGCGGCGCGGCGTTCCTCGAAACGGCGGAAGAAGGCGCTGACGGGGACGGAAAGCGTGTTCGACAGCATTTGCAGTGTCGTCAGTGACGGGGATGTGGTGCCGTTCTCGATCTTCGACAGCATCCCCACAGAAATGCCTGAGGCTGCGGAAAGTTCGGCGACGGTCATGCCGAGTTTCTTGCGGAATCCGTTGATCTCCCGGCCTATCGACGCTTCCAGAGTGTTGTCGCGGTCCCCCAGAGGAGCACTCGGATTCTGCTCCGGCACGGTTTTTTTGTCGTCCATGGCGATATTTTCTCAAGGCGAATTCCAGACTTCAGGACAAGAAGTTAGGCGCCGCGCCGTCAGGCGTCCAGCATGCATGGTGTGCGAATTGCTGTTGCTATTTGCGCGGCAATGTGATTCCTCATGGGCTGCAGGCCGTGCGTGGACGATTAATGTCGACGGCAAGCGCTTCGGGCGGCAACTCCGGTTAAGGGTTACTGCCAGGAATGGACGCCTGAAAGGCGTTTCACCTAGGGTGGCTGTTCTGCGCAAGCCACCGACCGGAATTACTAAGCCGTCGCCCCGGACCAGATATCCGGTCTCGAGCAGGCGATGCGAAAGAAAGCTATCTCTTGATACATTTTGATGGTCTCGGCCTCGCCGAGTCACTCCTGCGTGCCGTAAAGCACGAAGGCTACGAAACCCCCACTCCCATTCAGTCACAGGTAATTCCCGCGATGCTGGCGGGTAATGACATTGTCGGTATCGCCCAGACGGGCACCGGCAAGACGGCATCCTTCGTGCTGCCGCTGCTCAACAAGGTGATCGCACGTTCCGATGCTCCGGCAAGGAAATCGTGCGGTGCGCTGATTCTTGCGCCGACGCGCGAGCTTGCCGCCCAGATCGCCGACAGCATCAAAGCCTATTCGCGCTTTGCCAAGACGACTTACACGGTCGTTGTCGGTGGCGTGAAGGCAGGGCCGCAGGTCCGCGCCATGGCGTCCGGTGTCGACATTCTCGTCGCCACGCCGGGCCGTCTGGAGGACCTGATGGCGAGCGGCGCTATCCGTCTCGACGCAACATCCGCGGTCGTTCTCGACGAGGCCGACCAGATGC
>JAGRLC010000044.1:7472-7593 GCA_020441995.1 Rhodobiaceae bacterium | reverse complement strand
CCGATGATCGAGGTCACGACGCAGGCGCCGCCAATGGCCAGCGGATACATCATGCCGGCAAGCTTCATTTCAGGCGCAGTGAAGGCGATGGCCGCAAGAACCATGGTGGCGACCGCGGTCA
>JAGRLC010000044.1:0-7331 GCA_020441995.1 Rhodobiaceae bacterium | reverse complement strand
CCCTTGGTGAAGATGCCGCCGCCAAGACGGGCGAAGATCGAGATCAGCGAAGCGCCGAAACCAAGCGCCACCAGCGCGTCGATGACGGTGCGGTCGGTGAAGTCGTAGCCGAGCGGCCCGGTCAGGATGCCGAAATAGACGGTGACGCCGAGCAGCGCCAGACCGGCCACGAAGAGACCCGTGACGGCGCCGGACTTGAACGCGATTTCAAGGCCCTCGCCAAGCGACTTGGTGGCTGCCTGCGCGGTGCGCACATTGGCGCGAACCGACACGTTCATGCCGATGAAGCCGGCCGCCGCCGAGAGGATCGCGCCGATAGCGAAGCCGATGGCAACAAGAATGCCAAGCAACCACGCCACGAGTGCGAAGATGACAACGCCAACGATGGCGATGGTGGAATACTGACGGCGCAGATAGGCCTGCGCGCCTTCGGCGATCGCGGATGCGATTTCCTGCATGCGTTCGGTGCCGGCATCCGCCGACACGACCGACTTGATCGCCCACACGCCGTACACAATCGACAGCGCGCCGCAGGCGATGATAGCCCAGATAGCGAGTGACATGGGATCCTACCCTTTATTCATTGCTCGTTCCTCGGCGGGCGCAAAATCGTTGTTTCGGCCAACCGGTCATAACCGGCGCCGGGCCAACGAGCCTTGAACCTGTAAACGAATGCATGACACCGGGCATATAACACCCCCCGGTCCCGCCCCCGCCGAACCTTTTGGTCGGCGCGGAGATTGCCAAAACTAGCAATGCTACGCAACCTGCGAAGCGCTTGCCCGTTCGTAGCAGTTGATTAAGCGCAAAAGCGGCCGATTCAGGCGTGATCCGATGCCGTGCGGCTGCGCAAAATCAGCACGAAAATCAACGCCAGAGCAATGAGCACCATCGGAAAGACGGTGTAATTGACGGTTTCCCAGCCGAAAGCCGACATCAGCCGCCCGGACAGGAAAGACGCGAAGGCAACCGACGCGAACACCGCAAACTCGTTCGCGGTCTGAACCTTGTTGCGCTCTTCCGGCCGGTAACAATCAGCCACCATCGACGTTGCGCCGACAAAAGCGAAATTCCAGCCAAGGCCAAGCAGAATCAGCGCGCCCCAGAAATGGGAAATCTCGAGACCCGTCAGCGCCACGACACCACATCCAGCCAGCAGAACCATTCCCGCCGCGGTCACTGTTTCCTTGCCGAACCGCACGATCAGGTTGCCGGTGAAGAAGCCCGGCGCGAACATAGCCAGCGCATGCCACTGAATGGCGAGGGCCGCGTCGGCAACGCCGTAATTGCAGGCCAGCATCGCGATCGGCGCCGCCGTCATCACAAGGCTCATCATCGAATAGCTGATCATGCCGCATGCGATCGCCACCAGAAGCCGCGGCTGGCGCAGGATCTCGCTTAAAGGCCGCCCGCCTGTTTTCGACTGCAGTGCGAGCGCTGGTCCGCGCACCTGCGTCATCAGCCCGAACGACAGGCAGGCAACGATGGCAAGCGTCAGAAAAGAGCCCGCGAACGTAACCGGAGACAGCAGATCGCGGCTGTAAATAACGAGTTGCGGCCCGAGGATCGCGGCCGCGACGCCTCCGATCAGCACCCACGAGATCGCCTTGGGCTGGAATGCCGGGCTGGCCATGTCGGCCGCGGCGAAGCGGTAATACTGGATATGCGCCTGGAAACAGCCGCACAGCAGCGTCGCGAGCAGGAAGAGGTCGAACCGCGCCAGTATCAGTGCAACCGTGCCGACAAGCCCGCCGGCAACCGCGAAAAGCGATCCGGCCATGAACCCGAGCCGCCTGCCGATCCGGCGCATGTACATGCCCGCTGGAACGGTCGTCAAAGCCTGCCCGAGAACAAAGGAGGTGATCGGCAAGGTGGCCCATGCGGGATCGGGCGCAAGCGTTGTGCCGATAATCCCGCCAAGCGTCATGACGATGGTCGCGCACGCTCCGCCCAGCATCTGTCCGCCAGCCAGCACCAGGCTGTTGTGGCGCGCGATTCCATCGTCGATATGCGCGTGATCGTGACTCGCCATGCTGGTCAAAAGGATCTCCCTAGCCGCGATGGGTATAGCGCGTATGCGCAAAGTCCAGCGGCTGGCCATCCATGCCAACGGCAACGACCTCCGGCGGCCCGTCACCACAGGTACCGATTGCCTTGACCGTGTGTCCATGCGTCAAGGCATCGCGGGCAAAGGCAATCGACTTGTCGAGCGGCACGACAACGAGCGCCTGATAATCGTCGCCTCCCGTCAGCACGACTTTCATCAAGCGCGGATCGCGCTCGCACGTCTCGCGGGCCGCATCGCTCAGCGGAACCTTGGATGCGCTGACCCGCGCCGAGACGCCACTTGCCAGGCAGATACGCTCCAGATCTCCAATGAGCCCGTCGGAGATATCCATCGAGGCATGCGCATGGGCGACAATCGCCGGCTGAAGGCCAACAGGGGGACGTGGCAAACGGTAGGAGGCTTCCAAGTGGCTCAAGTGCTCGCGTGGCAGCTCCGGCAGCGGATCGCCGCGCGCCACGAGCAAGCCCAGGGCGGCATCGCCGATCTCGCCGCTGACGAAGATCACATCGCCCGGCTTGGCGCCTGAACGGCGCACCGGTCCGCCTTCGGGAGAAAGCCCCAGCATGGTGATGGAAATGCTCATCGGCGCGCCTTCGGGCACGACGGTGGTATCGCCGCCAAAAAGCCGCAGGCCGTATGTTTCATGCGCCGAGCCAAGGGCTGCGGCAAATTCGCTGCCGAACTCATCGGCGGTCGATGCCGGCACGCTGAGGTGAAGCAGATAGCCGAAGGGTTCGGCTCCCTTCGCGACAAGATCGGATATGTTGACGCGGATCGCGCGCGCGGCGATCAGGTTGGGACGTTCCTTGGCCTGGAAGTGTACTCCGGAAATGATGGTGTCGGCTGTCGCGACGAGCGACTTGCCGTCCGGCGGCTGGATCAGCGCGGCATCGTCCGTGAAGCCCGCGGAGCCTGGAACGCTGGCCAGAGGGCGCAGGCATTCGCGAATGAATTTGTCTTCATCGAACATTGCATTCGGGCCTCGGAACGCATCCCGCGAAAGGATCAGGTTTCCGGCGTGGCGCGTGCGGTGACTTCACCTGAACGTTCACTGCGCGCGATGGCGTCAAGCACGCCATTGACCAGCCGGGGGCCATCATCGTCGTAAAATCCGTGGGCGACATCAACATATTCGCTGATGGCCGCACGCGCCGGCACATCGTCGCGGTAAAGCAACTCGTAGGCCCCTGCCCTGAGGATGTTGCGCAAGGTGAGATCGATGCGTTTCAGCGGCCAGGAGGACTGAAGCACCAGATCGATCAGCCGGTCGATGCGCAACTGCTCACGCACGACACCGGATACAAGATCGCGGAAAAAGCCGGCATCGGCCTCGGCATAGGTGTCGCCATCGAGTTCGCGACCCAGCCGGTGCGCTTCGAACTCGGCCAGCGTCGACGGCAGGTCACCGCCGGCAATATCCATCTGGTACAGCGCCTGTACAGCCCCCAGCCGCGCCACCGACCGCCGGTTGCCTGCGCGCGCCTTGTTCTTGCGCGGCGTCTTTTCGGGAGGTTTTGCGCTCGACATTCAGGAAAGCCCCGCAAGACAGCGGCGCAGTGAAATCATGGCAAGCGCGGCGCGCGCGGCATCGCCGCCCTTGTCCTTCTTGCCGATGTCGGCGCGCACCCGCGCCTGGTCGCCGTTGTTCACCGTCAGAATACCGTTGCCGACGGCAAGCTGGTACTCGACGCTCAGGTCCATGACGGCGCGCGCGGATTCATTGGCGACAATATCATAGTGGCTCGTCTCGCCGCGGATCACGCAGCCAAGCAGCACATAGCCGTCATAGACAGGCCCCTGCCCGCGGCGGACCGAGGCAACGGCCATGGAAAGCGCTGCGGGAATCTCCAGCACACCGGGAACCTCCACCGTGTCTGCAGTGGCGCCCGCGGCCTCGATTGCGGCCATCGCCCCCTGCTTCAAGGCGTCGGTAATCTCCCTGTAATAGGGCGATTCAATGATCAGAAGCCGATCGCTCATGCGCTTAAAATACCTTTATAGGCTTACTTCAGAATTCCATCAGCCGGGCGGCATAGCGCGCCATTAGATCGACCTCAAGGTTGATCTTGTCGCCTGCGCGCCTTTCACCCCATGTGGTTACTTCCAGTGAATGCGGGATGAGCGTCACGGAAAACGTGTTTCCGGCCACGGAATTGACTGTCAGCGACGTGCCATCGAGCGCAACAGAGCCTTTTTCAGCGATAAACCGCGCAAGATTATCCGGCACGGCAAAGTTGAAACGCGACGTTTCTCCTTCGTCGGCACGCTCAGTGATCGTGGCGACGGCATCGACATGACCTGTCACCAGATGCCCGCCGAGCTCTGCGCCCATCGCAAGTGAACGCTCCAGATTGACCCGCGTTCCCGCGCGCCAGTCACCCAGTGTCGTGCGGGCAAGGGATTCAGGCGACACATCGACGGCAAACCAGTTCCGTCCGGCCCCGTCGCGGTCCTTGCCGACAACGGTCATGCACGCGCCGGCGCAGCAGACCGATGCGCCCAGGTCGATCGTTGCGGGGTCGTAGGCGCACGCAATCACCATGCGCTTGCCCGCCGCGCTTGCCTCGCTGGAGACAACGGTGCCGATGTCGGTGATGATTCCGGTGAACATGCCGTGTGCGAAAAGGTCCTAAGAGGGTTGGCAATGCGCCAGCAACGCGGCAATCAGCCCCTTGCGGCGCAGTATCGTCAGCGTGTCCGCGCCCCGTGTGAACGTACTGACTCGCTCATATGCACCCGCACCGCTGCTTTCGGCAAGCGCCGCAAGCTGCGGCAAGGCCCTGCCCTCGCCCGCATCGGGCGCGATTTCGGCGAACGTGCGCGGCGACCGGGCAATAACGATCTCGTCAACCAGGCCGCTGGCCAGAAACGCTTCGCCAAGCTCTCCACCCGCCTCGACCATAAGCCGGGTTATCCCTTCCCCGGCAAGCGCGCGCAAAACGCCGGCGATACCGGGCCTGCCCGCCTCGCCTTCGATACCGATGATCCGTGCGCCCGCCGCTTCCAGAGCCCCGGCGTTGTCACTATGCGCGGCAAGGCCCGCAACCCAGACCGGCGGGCCGCCAGCGAACATCGCAATATCGCTGGAAATCGAAAAACGGCTGTCCAGAATGACCCGGACCGGTGATCTGTCCGCCATCCCCGGCAACCGGCAGGTCAGTTGCGGATCGTCGGTTTCAACAGTGCCGCGCCCGGTGAGAACGGCATCATGCCGGGCGCGCATCATGTGCACGTAAGCCCGTGTTTCCTCGCCCGTAATCGCGATTTCAGAGGGTATCCGCCCGGCAAACATGCCATCGGCTGTAAGCGCCATCTTCAGCGTCACGAATGGCCGGTTCTCACGGACCCGGAGGATGTGACCCGCGGACACGAGAGCGGCCTGGGCGGCGAGAATACCGGTCTCAACCCTTATGCCTGCTGCCCTGAGCATGCCGATGCCGGTCCCTGCAACCCGGCTATCCGGATCGCCTACGCCAACCATGACACGGCTGATACCGGCATCGATCAGCGCCTGCGCGCACGGCGGCGTACGCCCGTGGTGGGCGCAGGGTTCAAGCGTGACGTAGCAGGTTGCGCCTCGTGCGTCCTCTCCGGCCCTGTCAAGCGCTACGCGCTCCGCGTGGGGGCGTCCGCCGCGTTCGGTTGCGCCCATACCGGTTATATGGAGACCGCCGCGATCATCCTGCGAAACGATGAGGGAACCGACGGCGGGATTGGGCCACGTCTGTCCGAGATTACGCCGGGCAAGCCGCAGCGCTGCCCTCATGAAGCGCATCAGTCCTCCTCGTCTCCAGGCATGGAACCTATGAACTCGGCGAAGTCCTTCACCTCATGGAAATTCTTGTAGACCGAAGCAAAGCGCACATAGGCGACCTGATCGATTTCAGCGAGGGATTCCATCACCATCTTGCCGATGGTCGCGGAATCCACCTCGCTTTCGCCCATGCTCTCAAGCGCCCTGACCAGGCCCGACACCAGCCTTTCGACGCGCTCGGCCTCGACCGGCCGCTTGCGCATGGCAATCTGGATCGAGCGCAGCAGCTTGTCGCGATCGAAGGGAACCCTGCGCCCATTCGTCTTGATGACGGTCAGCTCGCGCAGCTGGACACGCTCGAACGTCGTGAAGCGCTGGCCGCAATCGGGGCATACGCGCCGCCGGCGGATCGCGGTGTTATCCTCGGTCGGTCTTGAATCCTTGACCTGCGTGTCGTGGCTTCCGCAGAACGGGCACCGCATCGGCTATCCCTGCTTCAAAAAAAATTGCCCCGCAGCATTAAGCCACGGGGCACTGATTCTCAAAGCGATCTCAGAGATTTCTCTGAAGAGATATCACAGATCGTAGATCGGGAAACGCTTCGTCATGGCCGCAACGCGCTCACGCACTTCCGCCTCAACGGCGCCGTTGTCGCCTTCGCGGTTGGCGGCAAGGCCGTTGACGACATCGGCGATCATCTTGCCGATTTCAGTGAACTCGGCCTCGCCGAAGCCACGGGTGGTGCCCGCCGGCGAGCCGAGGCGCACGCCGGACGTGACCATCGGCTTTTCCGGGTCGAACGGCACGCCGTTCTTGTTGCAGGTAATGTGCGAACGCTTCAGCGCCTGCTCGGCATCGACACCGGTCACCTTCTTGGGACGCATGTCGGCCAGAACCACGTGCGTATCCGTGCCGCCGGAGACGAGATCGATCCCGTCGCTGCGCAGCGCTTCCGCAAGGGCTTTCGCATTGGCGACGACCTGGGCCGCGTACTTCTTGAACGAAGGCTGCAGCGCTTCACCGAAGGCCGCTGCCTTGCCGGCGATGACATGCATCAGCGGACCGCCCTGCAGACCCGGGAACACGGCGGAATTGATCTTCTTGCCGAGCGCCTCGTCGTTGGACAGGATCATGCCGCCGCGCGGACCGCGCAATGTCTTGTGGGTCGTGGTGGTGACCACATGGGCATGATCGAGCGGGTTGGGGTGCTGGCCGCCGGCAACCAGACCGGCGAAGTGGGCCATGTCGACCATGAACAGCGCGCCAACCTCGTCGGCGATCTCGCGGAACGCCTTGAAGTCGATCTGGCGCGGATAGGCCGAACCGCCAGCGATGATCAGCTTCGGGTTTTCCTTCTTCGCAAGGTCACGGACTTCGTCCATGTCGATGCGATTGGTATCCCTGGTCACCTTGTAGGGAACCGGCTTGAACCACTTGCCGGACTGGTTGACCGGCGAGCCGTGCGTCAGGTGACCGCCACAGGCGAGATCGAGGCCCATGAAGGTGTCG
>JAGRLC010000006.1:84050-189533 GCA_020441995.1 Rhodobiaceae bacterium | reverse complement strand
TCGGCGCCAGCGTGCAGTTCTCCAGAATCGTGAGATGCGGGAACAGGTTGAAGTGCTGGAACACCATACCGACTTCGCGGCGGATCTCGTCAATCTTCTTCAGATCGTTGGTCAGCTCGATGCCGTCGACGACGATATTGCCCTTCTGATGTTCCTCAAGCCGGTTGATGCAACGGATCATCGTGGACTTGCCCGAGCCGGACGGACCGCAGATGACGATGCGTTCGCCACGCATCACCTTCAGGTTGATGTCCTTGAGCACGTGGAACTCACCGTACCACTTGTGCATGTTGATGATCTCGACCGCCACCTCGGTATCGGAGATGTGCAGCGTCTTCGCTTCAGCCCCGTTCGAGACAGCGGCTTTCGCGGCGGCCTTCGGCTTCGCCGCAGCCGGCTTCCTGGCCGCGGGCTTTTTGACCGCAGCAGGTTTGGCGGCTGCCTTGGCTGCCGGTTTCGCGGCCGCAGGCTTGGCCGCGACGGGCTTCTTGGCAGCGGCGGGCTTTGCCGCCGCCGGCTTTTTCGCGGCTCCCTTGGCGGAAGCCGCTTTCGGTTTCGCGGTGCTGGACCGTGTGGTCTTTGCCATCGAAAATTCCCCTCGTTACCGTTTGCGGCCCGTATCGAGCCGTTTTTCCATGAAAATCGAGTAGCGCGACATGCCGAAGCAGAAGACCCAGAAGACCAGCGCGGCAAACAGATAGCCGGTATGCCCCTGGGTCGGCGTCGACCAGGTCGGGTCCGTGAACGAAGACTGGATCTGGCCCAGCAAATCGAACAGGCCAACGATCAGGACGAGCGTGGTGTCCTTGAACAGGCCGATGAACGTATTGACGATGCCGGGAATGACGAGCTTCAGCGCCTGCGGCAGGACGATGAGATACATCTTCTGCCAATAGGTCAGGCCGAGCGCATCGGCACCCTCGTACTGCCCCTTGGGGATCGCCTGCAGACCGCCGCGCACCACTTCGGCCATGTAGGCGGAAGCAAACAGCGTCACACCGACGAGCACCCGGAACAGTTTGTCTATGGTAACGCCCTCGTTCATGAACAGCGGCAGCACGACGCTCGACATGAACAGAACGGTGATCAGCGGCACACCGCGCCAGAACTCGATGAAGATCACCGACATCAGGCGCACGATCGGCAGTTGCGAACGCCTGCCGAGCGCCAGAGCGACACCGAACGGCAGCGACGCGGCAATGCCGGTAATGGCGATCACCAGTGTGACCAGAAGCCCGCCCCAGTTTGCCGTTTCAACATATTCGAGACCGAAGTCCACCGAAAACAGCAGCATGATCATCGCCGGTATCGCGATGATTCCGGCGACCACCCCGAGCCGTTTCGAACTTGACGCGAAATCGGTCTGACCGGCGAACACCGGCAGCAGCACGATTGCAAACGCCACGATGGCAATGACCGCAAGGGAAATCCATGCCCATGCGCCCGGATCGGTGTTGCCGCCCGTCAGTAGGATGAAGGAAGCAACCGGAAACACCAGAAGCATGAAAATCGTGTTCGCGCGCTTGAACGGTGCGCTAGGGATCAGAAGCGGGGCCAGACCGGCCGCAAGGATGAAGAAGACGACATCCACACGCCAGCGCTCAGGCTCCGGATAGCGGCCATAGATGAACTGCGAAAAGTAAGCTTTCACATAGGCCCAGCAGGCGCCATGCGTGCCAAGGCAGGCTTCGCGGTCTTCGCCATTCCAGACAGCATGGACGATGGCGAAGTTGATCAGCGGCGGCACCAGCAGATAGATCAGGTAGACTCCGATCAGGGTCAGGATCGTGTTTGGAATGCTGGAGAACAGGTTCTGCCGCACCCAGCCGACCAGGCCGACCTCGGAGGCCGGCGCAGGCAGCACATCATGCATTTCATCACGCACCCAGCCGGAATAAGGACTGGTCTTGATCGGCGTGGCGGCGACGTTCGGTACTCTTGCCATCGTTCAGTCTCCCCCTACCGCTCAACCAGCGACATGCGGTCGTTGTACCAATTCATGAAGCCTGACGTGAGCAGGCTCAGGGACAGGTACACGAGCATCCATATACCGATGATCTCAATGGCCTGGCCGGTCTGGTTGAGAACCGTTCCGCCGACGGAAACGAGGTCGGGATAGGCAATGGCGACTGCAAGCGAGGAGTTCTTGGTCAGATTCAGATACTGGCTCGTCAGCGGCGGGATAATGACCCGCATGGCTTGCGGAATGACCACCAGCCGCAGCGTCGGCCCCGGGCGGATACCAAGCGCATGGGCTGCTTCGGTCTGGCCATGACTGACGGCAAGAATTCCGGCGCGCACGATTTCGGCGATGAAGGTCGCGGTGTAGATCGACAATGCCAGAAGCAGGGCCATGAATTCCGGGATGACCTTCATGCCGCCCACGAAATTGAACCCCTTGAGCTCGGGATGGTCGAACGTCACCGGCATGCCCGAAAGCAGATAACCCAGGAATGGCAGACCTACAATCAGAGCCAGGCCAACGCGGAATGACGGGAACTGCTGGCCGGTCGCCATCTGCCGCTTGCGCGCCCAGTTGGATATCAGGACCGCACCGACGATGCCGACAATGAGCCCGATGAGAATGAGGATGGATCCTTCGCCGAAAACCGGCCTTGGCATGAACAGTCCGCGATTGTTCAGGAACATGCCGCCAAGCATCTCGACTGAATTTCGCGGATTGGGAACCGCGCGCAGAACGGCGAAGTACCAGAAGAATATCTGCAGCAGCAGCGGGATGTTTCTCAGCACCTCGATATAGACATAGGCGATGCGGGAGATGACCCAGTTATTGGACAGCCGCGCGATGCCGACGACGAAGCCGATCACTGTCGCAAAGATGATGCCGAGGAATGCAACCAGAATGGTATTGAGGAACCCGACATAGATGGCCCAGCCGTAACTGGACTCCTCCGAGTAACTCACCAGCGACTGGGTGATACCGAAGCCCGCGGTGTTGCTCATGAAGCCGAAACCGGCGGAAATATTCTGCTCTTCCAGGTTCCGCGCCGCATTGGTGATGAATTCCCAACCCAGCCATACGATCGCGGCCACCAGAACGATCTGGTAGAAAACGCCGCGAACCTTGGGGTCGTAGATGAATGACGCCTTTGCCGGCGCTTGGCCCATTGTGTCCTGAACCGCCATAGCCCCTCTACCCGCCTTTCGCGCCGCACTCTCGGGATGTACGTGCGCCCGTTGGGTCAATTGGTCTGTTCGTTGCCCGCGACAGGGCAATGAACAGGTAGCGGGTGACCGGCTGATCATCCTGGTCAGTTGCCAGGATCATATCCGTGAGACCGGATACGAATGCTGTCTGCCCCCAGACAGCGTCAAAACGGCATCCCCGCCTTCGTTTTGCCCAAGCTCACAACGGTCCAGCAGCGACTCGTTCCAGCCTGGTCGAAGCTCTCCGGCCGGAATACCGGCCGGAGAGTATTCAAACAGCCGATTAGCGGATCGGCGGAGCGTACTGCAGGCCACCCTTGCTCCACAGAGCATTCTGGCCGCGCGCAATACCAAGCGGGGTGTCCGGGCCGACGTTGGCGTCGAACATTTCGCCGTAGTTGCCAACGGCCTTGATGGCGTTGGCGGCCCAGTCGTTGCCGAGGCCGATTGCTTCGCCGAAGGCGCCTTCGGAGCCAAGCAGGCGCTTGATGGACGGGTTGTCGGAACCCATCATGTCGCCGACGTTGGCCTTGGTCACGCCGAGCTCTTCAGCGTTGATGAGTGCGAAGTACACCCACTTTGCAATGTTGAACCACTGGTCATCGCCCTGACGGACAACCGGGCCGAGCGGCTCCTTGGAGATGATCTCGGGCAGAACCACGTGGTCATCCGGGTTGGTCAGCTTCAGGCGCTGGGCATAGAGGCCCGAGGCGTCCGTGGTGTAGACGTCGCAGCGGCCGGCGTCATAGGCGCCGACAACCTCGTCGGCCTTCTCGAAGGCGACGATTTCGTAGCTCATGTTGTTGGTGCGGAAGTAATCCGCAACGTTGAGCTCCGTGGTGGTGCCCGTGTTGGTGCAGACGCTGGCGCCTTCAAGCTCAAGCGCGGACGTCACGCCAAGCGACTTGCGAACCATGAAGCCCTGACCGTCGTAGTAGGTCACGCCGGCAAAGTTCAGGCCGAGCGAAGTGTCGCGACCCATGGTCCAGGTGGTGTTGCGCGACAGGATGTCGACTTCACCGGTCTGAAGCGCGGTGAAGCGCTCCTTGGCGGAAAGCGGCGTGAACTTCACAGAATCTCCGCTGCCGAAAACCGCCGCAGCCAGAGCGCGGCAGTAATCGACGTCGATGCCGGTCCAGTTGCCCTGATCGTCCGGATTCGAGAAGCCCGGAAGCCCCTGGCTCACACCGCACTGCACGAAGCCCTTGGCCTTGACGTCATCGAGTGTCGCCGCCTGGGCGCCAACAGCGCCAAAGCCGAACGCGGCAGTTACAACCGCGGCCGTGAAAAGATGTTTCATCTTGCAGCCTTTTCTTTCAATTGCTGTTCCCGGGCATCGGCCTGTGCCGTTATCGGTGTCTTCGCATGAAAAACTGCGAAACCTCGTTCCGCGATTTTTCCAGACATGTACAACACCACAGGCTAGTCCCCTCTCACCTTCGCCGTACGCCGGAAGACTGGCGGAATACGCTTTCGACAACCGGCATAACGCACGGTTATCGGAGCGGTTCGCAGTCCGTAACGATCACACGGAAAGCCGTACAGACCAGGAAGGGATGAAGACCGCGCCATGAAAAAGCGCGCAAGAATGCCGTAGACTGACACCCCTGTTCCCCTCAAGGCTGTCCGGCGGTTTCTCCGCCTTGTTGACCGTATCCGGCGACAGCGACCCCATCCAAGGCGATCATTGCTGCAACGTCAAGATTTTTACGCAATGCGGTATCATTCGTGATCAGAATGAGTACACCGTATCGCCAGCGCGTATAGCCACGTCATTTGCCGAAATGGCGGGCACGCTGGGTTTTTGTGCAATCGGGAGGAATCATGTCGGACAAAAATGACAACGTAAAAAAAGGCCCCGGAACAACGGTTGTCACGTCCGGAAGAAAGCCAGATGAGTATTTCGGCTTCATCAATCCGCCCGTCTACCATGGCTCGACGATCCTTTATCCGGATGTCGCCACGCTCAAATCGCGCAAGCAGCGCTACACCTATGCCCGGCGCGGCAACCCCACGGCGGAGGCCCTTGAAGACGCCCTGAGCGAACTCGATGGCGGCGCGGGAACCGTTCTCGTGCCTTCCGGGCTCGCCGCGATCAGCCTTGCCTTCCTCAGTGTCGTCAGGGCCAACGGCCATGTCCTCGTCACCGACAGCGCCTACGAACCGACGCGGCATTTCTGCGACACGGTGCTGAAGCAACTGGGCATAGAGACGACCTATTTCGATCCTCTGATCGACGGCGCATCACTCAAGGCGCTCATCCGCGACAACACGCAAGCCGTGTTCCTTGAAGCGCCCGGCTCACAGACCTTCGAGATGCAGGATATTCCCGCGCTGGCGGCGGCGGCGAAATCCTCTGGCGCCACGGTCATCATGGACAACACCTGGGCGACGCCGCTGTTCTTCCGGCCGCTCGACCATGGCGTCGACATCGCGGTTTATGCGGGCACCAAATATGTCGGCGGCCATTCCGACGTCATGCTCGGCAGTGTCACGGCCAATGAAACGCTCTGGCGCAAGGTCCACAACACATGGGGTTCGATGGGGCTCGCCAGCGGGCCCGACGACATCTATCTCGGCCAGCGCGGCTTGCGCACGATGCATGTCCGGCTGGAACGGCACATGGCATCGGCGCTGGAGATCGCGCGGTGGCTGGAAACGCGCCCCGAGGTTTCGCGCGTTTTGCATCCCGGTCTCGAAAGCCATCCCGGACACGCGATCTGGAAGCGGGATTTTTCCGGAAGTTCCGGCCTGTTCAGCATCATCATGAAGCCGGGGCCCGACGAGGCTGTCGCCGCCTTCCTCGATGACCGTGCCTATTTCAAGCTCGGCTACTCATGGGGCGGATACGAGAGCCTGATCATTCCCTTCAACTGTTCGAAATACCGCACGGCTACAACATTCGAGCCGGAAGGCCCGGCCATTCGTCTGCATGCCGGACTGGAAGATGTTGCCGACCTGAAAGCCGATCTTGAGGCTGGACTGGAGCGCTGGAGGGAAGCCGGCGGCGGGGCTTGATAGAAAGAAATGGCGACCCCGGCAGGATTCGAACCTGCGACCATCAGCTTAGAAGGCTGGTGCTCTATCCAACTGAGCTACGGGGCCGTTTTTGATGAGGTCATGACCTCGGCCGCCGGGGCATGAGGCAAGATCAGTGGGTCCACGTCCCGCGGCGGTCGAAGCGGAAATTGTCGGAGTATGAAACGACGCGGCGGCGGCGCGTGGGCTCGGAGAAGAGCTGCGCTTCGATGCCGTTCTTCTCGGCGTAGGCGAGCGCTTCTTCCTTGCTGTCGAATTTCAGGCGCAACTGCTGGCGGGTATCGCGTGAACTCGTCCAGCCCATCAGCGGCTCTACCTCACGCGGGGCGGACTGTTCGAACTCAAGCAGCCAGTACCGCGTCTTGGCCTTGCCTGACTGCATGGCCGTTCTCGCCGGACGGTAGATCTTTGCGCGCATGTTGTTCTTCCAGCCTACGTCGTTATTCAATCTGTGCCGATCTTAAATCGGCCGTCATTCCAGCCGCTGCTTCCGGCCCATTGCCGCGAATGGTCGGGGCAGCAAGATTCGAACTTGCGACCCCCTGGTCCCAAACCAGGTGCGCTACCAGACTGCGCTATGCCCCGATCATGTGCCCGCGGCAAGCGGTGCAGCACGTGCTTGGTGCCACCATAATACGGCGAAGGCAAGCCGTTTAGGCTATTTCAAGCGCCCTGCCCTGAACCATTTTCCGGCATGGTTGACAAAGAACGCAGCGGCGGACCGCCGCATGCCTATTCGGCTGAATTGAATATCGGGTGATGAACCTTTGCGCCCGGCGCTATTCCAAGCGTCTTCGCCGAGCCTCCGGCGATTTCAAGCACCGCCTTAACGTCGCCCCGCGATCCGATGATGTCGAGCGAAAGCGGTTCTGTGTTTTCCGCGATCCGGTGAATGGTGCCGTCGGCCCGGATGAAGATCATATCAAGCGGAATCAGCGTGTTCTTCATCCACATGCTGACTTCGCGCTCCTCGCCGAAGTCGAACAGCATGCCGTGACGTTCGGCCAATGTGTTTCGGAACATCAGCCCGCGCGCCTGGTCTTCCGCGCTCAGGGCCAGTTCCACGGTAAAGCTGACGGGACCGCCCGGCGCATCGATTGTCAGCGTGTCATCGGCGTGCGCGACACGCGCGGCGAACATCATGAGCGCCGCCAGCACGAGCAGGCTTGCGGCAACGAGTGTCGCTCTGCGGTTCGGGAAATGTCCGGCCATAGCTTTCATGAGCGCAGTCTTAGCCGCGGCTCACGGCAAGACAACATCTTAAATCGAAGCGCGCCGCAGTCAGTGCGAGGAAAATCCGCCGGGCCCGTCGGGTTTCAGTTCAGCGGCCATGACGCCCTTGGGGCCATTGCCGAAACGCACCAGCAGGGTCTGACCCTGGCGCAGCTCGGTGAAGCCGAAGCGGCGAAGGGTTTCCATGTGCACGAAGATATCCGGCGTGCCGGTACCACGGGTCAGGAAACCGTATCCGCGAATGCGGTTGAACCACTTGACCTCGACGCGCTCGAACTCGCCTTCCGGGGTCACCGAAACATGGGTGCGCGGCTCAACCTGCGCGGGATGCACAGCCGTCGATTCGTCCATGCTGAGGATGCGGAAGGCCTGAAGGCCCTTGGGACGGTTCAGCGCTTCGCAAACGACGCGGGCGCCCTCATAGGCGGTCTGAAAACCGTCGCGGCGCAGGCATGTCACATGAAGCAGAACATCAGGCATGCCATTGTCGGGAACGATGAAGCCGAAGCCTTTCGAGACATCGAACCACTTGATGCGGCCGGCCACCTCGATGACATCGACGCCCTCGCCTTCGTCGATCCCCTCATCGCGAAAGGCCGCAAGGTCGTCAGCGTGCGACTTGCGCCCGCCTACGATGTTTTCATGGCCCGCATCGGCGGAAGACTCCGCCTGCCCCTCCGAGGCTTTGAGGTCATCCCCCCACTTCGGCCCCATGGCATAACTCCCCCAAACGCACGTCCGCCGCATCCGCCACCCCGCCGGATACCGAGCGTCTTACTGCTGCCCCCTGCCAGCCGTCCAATCCACTGGCAGACACAAACACCTCACCACGCATCGGCAAAGCGCAGATAGCGCATTGATTCGAGTCAGAGGATAACACCCCTTTCACACACTGAAAGGGCAATTCTGCCTGATTTTCCACCAGCAATGCGGTTTCGCGACGAGTGTGGATTTATTGCGTCATTGCGCCCCGTGCCCGCATCCATTGCGAGAACGCATCCCCGATGTCAGCACGCACAACGAGGCTGGCCATTGGATCGAGCGGCGTTTCCTCGTTGTTGACGATGACGAGACCGGCCCCGTTCTGCGCCGCGATCACCGGCAAGGTTGCGGCGGGGTGCACGACCAGCGAGGAACCGAGCACGAGGAAAAGATCGCAGCTTAGCGTCTCGGCGCGGGCGCGCAACATTTCCTCCTGTGGCATGGCCTGACCGAATGAGATCGTTGCGGTCTTCAGAATGCCGCCGCACGCCAGGCAATCGGGCGGCGCACCATTGCTCTCGAAAGCCTCGCGTATGAACTCCAGTTCATGACGCCTGTCGCAAGACAGGCAGACCGCATAGGAACCATTGCCGTGCAGTTCGATGATCTTTTCAGGCGGGATTCCCGAGGCTTGATGAAGGTTGTCAATATTCTGCGTGATCACGGCGGAAACGCGGCCTGTCTTGTGCAGCGCATGAATGGCGCGATGCGACCGGCTCTCAAGGACACCGGATTTTTCCGCCGTCTCGAAGCTTGGCTGAATCGCAAACTTGCGCCGCCAGGCCTCCTTGCGCGCCTGCGGATCGGCCACGAAGTCCTGATAGGGAATCGGCATATTGGTCTTCCAGATTCCGGTCGGGCTGCGGAAATCGGGAATACCGCAATCTGTGCTGGCGCCAGCTCCCGTGAACACCACAATGCGCGCGGCCGCATCCAGCAGCGCGGCCAGTTCCCGGCCACCTTCTTCAGCCTGAACGGGCAACCTGCCCGAATTGCGGATTCGCATGAGCGTCAAGCCTTGGATTCGTGAGCCTGTGACCTAATCTAGGGGCAGACGGCGTGACATTTCCAATCAGCGGGAAAAAAGAATGAAATATCTCCACACGATGGTGCGTATCAGCGATATCGACGAATCCCTCGATTTTTACTGCAACAAGCTTGGTATGGTCGAAACGTCACGGCGGGAAAGCGAGCAAGGCCGCTTCACGCTGATCTTCCTGTCCGCGCCCGATGACGAAGGCCGCGCCCGCGAGGAACGCGCCCCGCTTCTGGAACTGACCTATAACTGGGATCCGGAGGAATATGGCGAAGGCCGCAATTTCGGCCATCTCGCCTTCCGTGTGGATGACATCTACGAAACTTGCCAAAAGCTGATGGATGCGGGCGTCACCATCAATCGCCCGCCGCGTGACGGCTACATGGCGTTCATCCGCTCACCCGACAACATCTCGATCGAATTGCTGCAAAAGGGCGACGCGCTTGCACCAGCGGAACCCTGGGCATCCATGGGCAATACCGGTCACTGGTAGACGGCCTTAACAGGTGTGTTGAAAAATTCGCGCATCAACAGGCATTGGAGCCTTGATGCGGCGAAGCGCCATCTCTATAAGCGCTTCGCGAGGCGCCCTTCGTCTAGTGGTTAGGACACCGCCCTTTCACGGCGGAAACACGGGTTCGAGTCCCGTAGGGCGTACCAGCGGCCTGGATAGGCTGCCGGACTCCAAACACAGCCGTAAAACCGAACAGCTATTTCGCAGCGGGCGCGATACCCCGCGCCACTCGCGGCTGGAGGAAATTCTTGAAACCGCCTCGCAATGGCATCAGCGCATCACGGCGTAGAGCGCTCGAATTGCGTGATCAGGGCCATTGCCGAAGCGGTCTTCGACAAAGACCTCTCTTCATACCCAAACGCCACGGTCAGCATTGCCGGCCGTGGCGGGGAAATGATTGTGCCAATCAGACTGAATGTCAGGCCAAATGCCGTCTTCAGGAACCGGTCCGGCTGCTTGCCACCCCAGAGCTTTTCTCGGCACGGCTATCTTCCATGATCTGCCGCACCGATTCCGCGAACTTGGCGAATTCCGCTTCGAGCCGTTCGTTTTCGGCGCGGATCATGCTGGAGGACTGATCAACCTCCTGGCCTGCCACGGATGTTTGTTCAGCCGCTTCCTGAACCAGAGCGATGTCGTTCGCAACTTCGGCGGAGTGTTGTGCCGCCGATTGAACATTCTGCGAAATTTCCGACGTTGCCGAGCCCTGTTCCTCAACCGCCGAAGCAATTGTCGTCGCCGCCGTGGAGACTTCGCCGATCACCTTGCCGATCTTCTCGATGCTGCTGACCGCATGTTCGGTCGCGGCCTGTATCTGCGCAATCTTGTTGCTGATCTCATCGGTCGCCTTGCCGGTCTGCCCGGCCAGTTCCTTCACTTCGGCCGCGACGACCGCAAATCCACGCCCGGCTTCGCCGGCACGGGCCGCCTCAATGGTCGCGTTAAGGGCAAGCAGGTTGGTCTGATTGGCAATGTCGGTAATCAGAGCGATCACGTCGCCGATTTCGCTTGCCGCGGAGGTAAGGGTCGCAACCGCCTGCTGGGTGGCATGGGCCTGTTCCACAGCTTCACCAGCCGTGCGGGCGGAAAGCTCGGCCTGACTGCCGATTTCCCGGATCGAGGCGGACAGTTCTTCTGTCGCCGCCGCGCTCGATTGCGCACTTGCTCTTGTTTCCTCCGAGGCATGGGCAACGGATGCCGCCCTTTCGAGCGTTGCGGAGGCCGATCCGGAAAGGCGCTCGGCGCATGCCTTGAGGGTATCGTTGACATCGCGCGAGGTCGCGATCGATGCCGTCATCATGTTCTGGAACACGCCGACAGCCTCGCCAAGCTTGTCGCCCTTGCGTGCGCTGTCATCGAGCATCGCCCTGAAATAGACATCCAGAGCCACATCCATATCCATGAACACGGCTTTCTGGACCGCGACAATCGCCGCCGATGCCTTTGACGGCGAAAAACGCATCGTTTTCGAAATGTGATGGGTCAAGGCGTTCAGCACGAAGAGGTAACCGCCCATGTACCATTTGGGATCGAGATCGATCTTGTGATGGGCCTGACCGATCGCGGTAACGCTGCGGGCGTATTCGTCATCGAACTTCGCCTCGAACAGGTTTTTCCAGTGCTTTGCCTGGGCGCCTTTCAAGCGATCTGTCTTATTGCCTATCAGTTTGGTCAACAACGGGATGGAGCCGACGTGGGCGTAAAAGCTGTCGAGAACCTGCGGCAAGGCTTTCTCGACCACCGGCCATATCTCCCGCAGGGTCTGGACGGTGTTTTCGTCGATACGGTTGAACTCAATACGATCGGAAAACTGGTTACGCTGACTGCTTGGTGTGAGTTCAGGACTCATTGCATGGCTCCATGCTTTCGAAAGACAATGCAATCCTTCGACCCACGCATCCGACCCGTGATACCTTGGTCAAGCATGATGTCGTTCCGATCATCGTCATATCGTGCAAGATTCACTCAGATGCTGAATATTGTGATCATAAATACTAACTGTTGTTTAATCGCAGCCATGCGGGTTCTAGCCAAAAACACGTATTACACTTTATGATTGTGCAACTACTTGGCAGATTCATGCGTCATCAGCAGCAGTTTACATGGCGGGAAACGTCAGGATTCCGCCTAAAGAACGTCATGAAAATAAATTGTTTAATAAATTCAGTGATTAAAGCGCCAAATCGCGTGCTTTTCAGGGCCCTAGGGCAAAATAGTAATTACCCTTACGTCAAATAATTATTCCACTCCCATCGGCCCGTCTTTTTGCAACCGGCGCTCGCGGAGAATAAAGTAGATGTTCCGCGAATAGATCAGCAATCCGGCTGCCTGGCCCGTGATGAAAACCGGGTCTTTTTTGTAGATCGCGTAAGCAAGCAGGGTTGCGCCGCCGCACACTGAAAACAGCCAGAAGGCGTGTGGAATGATGCTCTTGCGCGCGCGCTCGCTGGCGATCCACTGAACCAGGAAGCGGGCCGAGAATAACGCCTGGCCGAGAAACCCGATCGCAAGCCAGACCTTTTCAACACCGAACGCGGCGATCATTTCGTTCCATCCTTTGAAAGTTTGAGCGGATGACTGGCGCGGCGGCGGATCAGCCACCAGACACCGAAGAGGTCAAGAAGCCCTGCGCGCAGGCGATCCAGCGCGCCATAGTTCGATTCGCCATGGCGGCGCGGCCGGTCGACAACATCCGCGTGGGCGACCTTCCAGCCATCGCCGGCGAACAATGCCGGCAGGTAGCGGTGCAGCCCCTTGAAGTAAGGCAATTCGACAAAAGCGGCGCGGCGGAAGGCCTTCAGTCCGCATCCGGTATCGCGCGTCCCGTCGCGCAGGATCGCGACACGGACCGCATTGGCGATCCGGGATTGAATCTGCTTGAAGCGGGTGTCGCGGCGGCGCGTACGCTGCCCGGCCGCAATCCCGACATCGGGATCATCAAGACACGCGACAAGAACAGGCAGAAAAGCCGGATCATTCTGCCCGTCGCCATCAAGACTTCCGACAATTGCGCCGCGCGCCGCGCGCACACCGCTCCACAATGCCGCGCTCTGTCCGCAGGAACGCGCGTGGCGCACCATTCGGACACCTGGGTCTTGCGCAGCGATACCGGCGATCACATCCGCGGTCGCATCCGTCGAACCATCGTCAACGACAATGATCTCGACGTTGCGCCCCTCGAAAGCCGTTCTGATTTCATCAATCAGCAGCGGAAGGTTTTCCGCCTCGTTTCGTGCAGGAACGACAACGGATACATCAATGCCATTGCGATCTGACATGGCGCCGTTCGTGCCTTTCTATGGAGCTTGATGGACACATGTGTCCCAGAGCGGGTTTGGGGCGGCATAGAGCCGGTTTGCACTGCAATGTCAAAGCAGCATTTGGCCGCAGCTTCTTAGACCCTTACGCTCACTACAGGCCAGTTTTTTCTCCGGCGTGTCAGCCAGCGCCATAGCAGCGTCACGGCCTTGCGCCCGCGAAGCACGATGCATCCCTTGCTGTTCACGTCGAACACGTTGCGCCCGTAAAGGAAAACCCGCGCCATGACATAAGCGCCCGCGGCCCCTATGGCTGCACCTGCCATAACGTCGCTTACGAAGTGAAGATTGCCGATAATACGGCCTGAGCCCACGAATATGGCATAAACGAAAAAAGCGGGTCTCAAGCGCGGGAACATCAGGCCCAATGCCATGGCGAGCGCGAATGCATTGCAGGTATCGCCCGAAGGGAAGCTCGCAAAATCGTACCCCGACCATGGCGAGAAATCCCAGTATCCGTGCTCAAACCCGTAGAAAGGACGCGGCCTGCCGACAAGCTGTTTCAGGATGGCGACGAGAATGCCGGGCGCTGCAACGGCCCAGAAAATGTAGCCTGCCAGCGTTGCCAAATGCATCGTCACAACACGCAATCGATAGACCGGCATAAGAACCGCTGCGGCGTGACCGAGAATACACGCGATAGCGGCCGGAAATAAAATCCAGTTTCCTTTGCCCGCTATCGAGAAATCCATGATGGTATGCTCGACGTCTTCATCGACCATTCGCGCCGCGCCGGACACCACCGGATCGATCACGATCACGATCGCGGCGAACACGAGAAACGCTATCGCCAGAATGTTTATCAGCCTTACTGCCGATCCGGTTCCCGGCATCTGCGGCAAGGGATTACGTGTCTCCAGCCGCCGTGTCAGCCGGGTGAAAATCGCCTTCAGCACATCCAATAGCCTATCCATTACGATCGGATCTCATAAACGTGGACACTGACCGGCCTGGCATTGCCAAGGTTCAGGCCCTCAACCTTCGCACGTTCAATCACATCAACACCAATCTTTCCGATGCCTAACAGGAACGCCTCGCGTTTCGCGTCTGTAACAAGAGCCACCCTGCATCCAGGCTGTCCCAGGAATGCAGCTGCCTCGTCTGGCGTCCCGAACGCGGTCCCGGTGCCCAGCTCAAACAGCAGGCTTGCCTCGTTGTAACCTGCGCTCATGACAGTTGGGTGTTTACAGGAAACGGATTGCCCGATCGCATCCGCGACCCGCTCGGCCAGCCGCACCGAGGTCACCCGGGAAAGTGCGCCCTCATAGATCGACAGGTAGAATAGCGGGGCGGCAAGAGCGGTCACGATCAATGCGCGGGCGGCATTTTCACGCCAGCCTTCACGTACGGCCAAAACGCCCGCCGGCAGGAGAAGCAACCAGAAGACAATGCCGGCGGCAGGGACGCGCCCCTCGAACCAGGCGTAAAGCGCAAACGCGATGAGCGGCGCATAGACAAGCACCGCGCCACCGCTTGCAAGCAGAAGCCGCGTCCAGAACCGGCCTGTCAGCAGGCCGCCTTTCTCAAGCGCCAGAGCTGCGAGGATCGCGATCCCGGGATAAAGCGGCAGCACATAATGCGGCAGCTTTGTCGGCACGAGTTCGAACACGATCCACGCCGGAACGATCCAGCAAATCAGGAACATGACTGCGGACAGGCTGCGGTTGCGCCATATCCAGCCAAGCGCGAGAAGCATCGGCGCGATCATCGGCCAGGCGGTTATCAGAAATGCGCCGAGATAGGTCCCAGGCGGCGCGCCATGGGATTCCTGCGCGCTGGCAACCTTGCCAAGCATGTCATGCCCTACGGACTGCCTCAGGAAGGCGCCGTCGGAAATGACCATGATGGCGATCAGCCATGGCAAGACCGCCGCCAGGAGAAACGCGGCGCCGGCAACCGGCCGCAAGGGAGCCAGCCAGGAAACGGAACGGGCTGCGAGGGAACGCGCCGCCGCCGTCAAGCCCACAACCATGAGCCATATCGGCCCTTTGACGAGAATGCCGGCCGCGCCGGCAATCCAGAAGATGGCCGCCAAGCTGAACGGGTGGCGCTCGTCTTCACGCATGTGCAGTCGCGCCAGCACGCCAATGGACGCGATGATGCTTGCGCAAAGCACGGCATCGGTCTTTGCCAGACGGGCCTCCACGCCAAGCAGCAGCAAGGCGGCGGTCAGGGCGGCTGCAAGCACAGCGGACTCACGGCTGACCAGCGCCAGCGCCGTCCAATAGGTCAGCAGTACGACCGCGACTGCGCCCAGAAGCGAGGGAATGCGGTAAACCCATATCGGTGCGTGCGCGCCCTGCCCCGACAGATTTACGCTTGCCGCCTGAAGCCAGTAAATCCCCACGGGCTTCTTGTAGCGCGTCTCGTCCTGGAACCTGATGTCGATATAGTCGCCGGTCTCAACCATCTGCCTGGTCGACTGAACGAACCGGGCTTCGTCCCTGTCGACCGGCGCGAGTGTGAAAAAGCCGGGCAGAAAACAACCCAGGGACAACAGGCACAACAACGCAACCGTGCGCGCATGCGTGCTTGTCGCAGCCCGATACGCGTCAAAAACAAGAGTCATGACCGTGCCTGTAATGAAATCGTTCGCGCCGGCGCCAATGGCACCGGACAGCAGGCTTCTACACGAATGCGGCCCGGCTTGAAAACACGGTAGACGTTCAGCCCAGGGCTTCGACCAGCGCCTTGTGGTCGATCTCGCCAATCGCCTTGCCGCGGGACGCCACACTGAGCGCGCCCTTCGCCTTGCGCGCCTTTGCGAAGACCTCGCGCAGGCTGAGATCGGCATCCACGCTGTCCGCGTCCGTCTTCGGTTTGGCCGCGCGTGTCTTGCGCATCACATCGCGGGCGCGCAGCACGTTGAGCGGATTCATATGCGCAACGAAATCGGACACGTATTCGTTGGCCGGCTTGAGGATGATTTCCTGCGCCGTGCCGGTCTGGATGATCCGGCCGCCTTCCATGATGGCGATCCGCGACCCGAGCTTCACGGCTTCATCGAGGTCATGACTGACGAAAACAATGGTCCGGTTGAGGCGCTTTTGCAGGTCGAGCAACTCGTCCTGAAGGTGGTTGCGGATCAGCGGATCGAGCGCCGAGAACGGTTCGTCCATCAACAGGATCGGGGCTTCGGTGGCAAAGGCGCGGGCGAGACCGACACGCTGCTGCATTCCACCTGAAAGCTCCTGCACCTTGCGCTCCGCCCAGGCCTGCAGGTTGACCAGTTCAAGCTGCGCCATCGCCTTGTCGCGGCGCTCCTTAGCCGGCATGCCGGACAATTCCAGTCCGAAGGCGACATTCTCGACCACTGTGCGCCATGGCAGCAGACCGAACTGCTGGAAAACCATGGAAACGCATTCGCGGCGCAGCCTGCGCAGATCCTCCGCGCCGCAAGAGGCGGGATCACAGTCCCAGTCGTCGTCGTGAACGTTGACACGACCGCGCACCACCGGGTTCAGCCCGTTGACGGCGCGCAGCAGCGTCGACTTGCCGGAGCCGGACAACCCCATGAGCACGACGATCTCGCCCTGCCCCACATCGAGCGTGCAATCATGAACGCCGAGAATCTGGCCAGTGGCTTCCTGGATTTCCTCACGCGTCCTGCCCTCGTCCATCATCGGCAAGGCCAGTTCGGGTTTTTTGCCGAAGACGATGGAAACCTTGTCGAAACGGACCGCAGGCGGCGTCTTTTTCTCAGTCGGCATGGCTCAGCCTCCATCCTTGGCGCGGAACAGGCGGTCGAGCACGATCGCCAGAATGACGATGACAAAGCCGGCCTCGAAGCCGAGCGCGGTATTGACCGAATTCAGCGCCCGCACCACCGGTACGCCGAGACCATCGGCGCCGACGAGCGCGGCAATCACCACCATGGACAGCGACAGCATGATGGTCTGGGTCAGCCCCGCCATGATCTGCGGCATGGCATAGGGAAGCTCGACCTTCCACAGAAGCTGGCTTCCGGTCGCGCCGAAAGCCTCGCCGGCCTCAAGCAGAGATTTCGGTGTCGAGGAGATGCCAAGGTGCGTCAGGCGGATCGGCGCGGGAACGACAAAGATCGTCGTCGCGATCAGCCCCGGCACCATGCCGATGCCGAAGAAGACGATAGCCGGGATCAGATAGACGAATGTCGGCAGCGTCTGCATCAGATCGAGGATCGGACGAAGCACCGCGTAGAGTTTCGGGCGGTGCGCGGCGGCAATCCCGATGGGAACACCGACCGCCATGCAAACCACGCAGGCCGACAGCACCAGCGTCAGGGTTTCGGTGGTTTCTTCCCAATAGCCCTGGTTGATGATGAACATGAAGCACAGGATCGTGAACGCGACCACGGTCAAGGACCGGCGCAGGTACCAGGCAAGACCCGCGAATGCCGCGACAACGATGAACGGGTGCGGTGTCTGGAGCACCCAGAGGAAAGCGTCGATCATCGCGTCGAGAATGTTGGCAAGGCCGTCGAAAAACCACGAGGCATTGTCGATCAGCCAGTCAACGACCGCCTTCGACCATTTGCCAACAGGTATCTTGCTGCCGGTCAGCCAGTCCATACGGTTCCCCTTTTCAGCCCCTTTGAACCGCCGCACATTCGTGCTTGTTGTGGTTCAGACCTGCATCATGTCATTTCGGCGGGATCGCTCAAGTTTCTTCTAAGGCTTTTGCGATCCGAACCTTTTACCGGAGATGCCCGATGAGCGATCTCGTTCTCTATACAAACCCGATGTCACGCGGGCGCATCGCCCGCTGGATGCTCGAGGAAACCGGCCAGCCCTATCGCACCGAAATCATTTCTTTCGGCCCGCACAGGAAGAACGCAGACTTCCTCGCCATCAATCCGATGGGCAAGGTTCCAGCCCTTACCCACGGCGACGCGATCATTACCGAAACCCCCGCGATCTGCGCCTATCTGGCCGACGCGTTTCCTCAAGCGGGCCTCGCCCCCGCCCCGGACAGCAAGGAGCGCGCAGCCTATTATCGCTGGCTGTTCTTCGCCGCAGGACCCATCGAGCAGGCCGTCACAACCAAAGCCATGGGGATCACCGTCCCCGACGACAAGCGCGGCATGATCGGCTTCGGCAGCCTCGATCTCGTCCTCGATACACTTGCAGACCACCTTGAGGATCGCGACTACATCGCCACTGACGGTTTCACCGCCGCCGATCTCTATGTCGGCGCCCATCTTGGCTGGGGCATGATGTTTGGCACGATCGACAAGCGCCCGGTCTTCGAAAAATATTTCGGGAAGTTGGCCGAACGCCCGGCGGCGATCCGTGCCCGGGAGATCGACGACAAGCTTGCAGCCGAGATGCAGCAGCCATCGTGAGCGCAAAATGGCCACCGCATGGGATCCCATGCGGCGGCCATGTCGGTATCAAAGGCCGAGTGACGACTTCACGGCCGCCATGGCATCGCCGCCGTCCTTGGTGGTGACGCCTTCAAGCCATTTGCCGAGAACGTCCGGATTGGCTTTCAGCCAGGCCTTGGCGGCTTCGGAGGGCTCCTCGCCATCGTTGAGGATGGCGCCCATGATCTCGTTTTCCATCTTCAGCGAGAAGACGAGATTGTTGAGCAGCGCGCCAACGTTCGTGCACTCCTCGGCGTAGCCCGCGCGCACATTGGTGTAGACCGTTGCGCCGCCGTAGTTGGGGCCGAAGAAATCATCGCCACCGGAGAGATAGGCCATGTCAAAGTTGGCGTTCATCGGGTGCGGTTCCCAGCCGAGGAAGACAATCGGCTCTTCCTTCTTCACCGCGCGCGCGACCTGCGCCAGCATGCCCTGCTCAGAGGATTCAACCACCTCGAAGCCCTTCAGACCGAAGGCGTCCTGCTCGATCATGTCGAGGATCAGTCGGTTGCCGTCGTTACCCGGCTCGATGCCGTAGATCTTGCCGTCGAGCTGGTCCTTGAACTTGGCGATGTCGGCGAAGCTCTTCAGGCCCGCGTCATAGGCGTATTTCGGAACGGCAAGCGTGTATTTCGCGCCTTCCAGATTGACGCCGAGACTTTCGACCGTGCCCTTGTCGAGATAGGGGCGGATGTCGGCTTCCATGGTCGGCATCCAATTGCCCAGAAAGACGTCGATGTCCTTCTTCTCAAGCGAGGCATAGGTCACCGGCACCGACAGGACCTTGATGTCGGTCTCGTAGCCAAGCGCCTGCAAAACCGTTGTCGTCGCGGCCGTCGTTGCGGTGATATCCGTCCAGCCGACATCTGAGAAACGAACCGTATCGCAGGACTGCGCCATGGCGGGCGCGGCAGCAAACATGAGCGCGGCAGCAGCGACTGCCGACCTGATGCACGTCTTCATGGATAACTTCTCCCTTGCTGGCCGCTAAAGCGCGGCCAATTCCCTGACTAAAAATCGTGTCCCCATTTATCCAGCTTGTTTCGCCGGTTGATACAAAACCAAGCATCAAAGGGTGAGCCTTGCAAGATTTTTATTGATTGATGGATCAATCAAAAATACGCTTTTGACTCAAATCCCTTGTTCAATCGCGAGGCCAGCATGCCCAAGATCGGCATGGAACCCATCCGCCGCAGAGCGTTGATCGATGCGGCCATCGCGGCCATCGGCGAACGCGGATCGCTGGATGTTACGGTAAGCCAGATCGCGCGCCGGGCCGGCGTGTCGTCGGCGCTCGCGCATCACTATTTCGGCAACAAGGAAGCGCTGATCATCGCGACCATGCGGCATCTGCTGGACGAGCTTCTTGTCGTGGTTCTGCGTGAGCTGGCGGCGGCGGAAACGCCGCGCGGCCGCATATCGGCGATATTACGAGCGAATTTCGGCACCGAACAGTTCGACAGGGCGACGATCGCCGCCTGGCTTGCCTTCTACGTGCTGGCACAGGAATCGCCGAACGCGCGACGGCTGTTGCGGGTCTATGCGCGCCGGCTTTCCAGCAACCTGATCCACGACCTGAAACGCCTGACCGGTGATGCGCATGCCGCGCGCATCGCTTCAGGCGCCGCCGCCTTGATCGATGGCCTCTATATCCGCTGTGCGCTGGAAGGGTTTCCCGGCGACGCACGCGAGGCGATTTCGCTGGTCGAGGATTACATCGACACACAACTCAGTAACGCCGGGTAGATGAGCATGCGTGAAGCCGATTTCGTCATCATCGGCGCAGGCAGCGCCGGTTGCGCCATGGCCTACCGCCTCAGCGAAGACGGCAAGCACTCGGTGCTTGTGCTGGAGCATGGCGGCACGGACGCCGGGCCCTTCATCCAGATGCCGGCGGCGCTGTCCTATCCGATGAACATGGGTCTCTACGACTGGGGCTACAAAAGCGAGCCGGAGCCGGGCCTTGGCGGGCGCCAGCTCGTTACCCCGCGCGGCAAGGTGATCGGCGGCTCGTCCTCCATCAACGGCATGGTCTATGTGCGTGGGCATGCGCGCGATTTCGACCACTGGCGCGACGAAGGCGCGGACGGCTGGGGCTATGCCGACGTGCTCCCCTATTTCAAGCGCATGGAAAACTGGTCCGACGGCGGCCATGGCGGCGATCCGTCTTGGCGCGGCAACAAGGGACCGCTTAATGTCACGCGCGGGCGCATGTGGAGCCCGCTGTTCAAAGCCTTCATCGAGGCGGGCCGGCAGGCCGGCTATCCTGTGTCCGCCGACTATAACGGCGAGCAGCAGGAAGGCTTCGCGCCGATGGAAATGACGGTGAAGAACGGTGTGCGCTGGTCAGCGGCCAATGCCTATCTGAAGCCTGCCCTGAAGCGCGCGAACTGCGAGTTGCTGCGCTGCCTGGCGCGCAAAATCGTCATCGAGAACGGGCGCGCCACCGGCGTCGAGGTTTCGCGCGGCGGCAATGTCGAGGTCATCCGCGCCCGCAGGGAAGTGATCATTGCGGCATCCGCCATCAATTCCCCTGCCCTGCTGAAGCGTTCCGGCATCGGTCCTGCCGAAGAACTCAAAAGCCACGGCATCGAGGTCGTCGCGGACCGGCCCGGCGTCGGCGAGAACCTGATGGACCATCTGGAGCTTTATCTGCAGAAAGAGTGTTTGCAGCCGATCACGCTGTACAAGCACCTCAACTGGATCTCGAAGATGTTCATCGGCGCGCAGTGGCTGTTCCTGAAACAGGGCCACGGCACCACGAACCACTTCGAGGCGGCAGGCTTCATCCGCTCGAAGGCCGGCGTCGAATATCCCGATATCCAGTATCACTTCCTGCCCGTCGCCATCCGCTACGACGGCAAGGCGCCGGCCAAGGCGCACGGCTTCCAGGTGCATGTCGGGCCGATGCGTTCGAAGTCGCGCGGCAATGTCACGCTCAAGTCCGCGGATCCGATGGACGCCCCCGTGATCCGGTTCAACTACATGAGCCATCCCGACGATTGGGAAGACTTCCGCACCTGCATCCGGCTGACGCGGGAGATTTTCGATCAGGACGCTTTCAAGCCCTATGCGGGGCGCGAGATCACGCCGGGCGGTGACGTGACCAGCGACGAGGCGCTCGACGCCCACATCCGCGAACATGCCGAGAGCGCCTACCACCCCTGCGGAACCTGCCGCATGGGCCGCGCCGACGACCAACACGCCGTGGTCGATCCGGAATGCCGCGTCATCGGCGTCGAAGGGCTTCGTCTGGCGGACAGCTCGATCTTCCCGCGCATCACCAACGGCAATCTGAACGGCCCCTCGATCATGGCCGGGGAAAAAGCGTCCGACCATATCCTTGGCAAAACGCCCCTTCCCGCCGACAATGCCGAACCCTGGATCAACCCGGCCTGGCGCACCAGCCAGCGCTAACGCTCCACCTTTTTTGGCTCCAACTTTCCGGTGAAATAATGCGCGCACAGCCCCCCGCCTCGCACTATGTCGGCGGCGCCTATGTCGAGGATGAAAGCGGCGACGCCTTCGCCAGCATTTATCCAGCGACCGGCGAAACCATCGCAAAGCTCCATGCCGCAACGCCGAAGATCATCGCGCAGGCGATAGAGACCGCGACAATCGCGCAAGCACAGTGGGCACGGACGCCGGGCGCAGAGCGCGGACGCATCCTGCGGCGCGCGGCCAAAATCATGCGCGAAAGAAACCGCGAGCTGTCCGAACTCGAAACACTGGATACCGGCAAGCCGCTTCAGGAAACGCTGGTTGCCGATGCGGCATCGGGCGCGGACTGCATCGAATATTTCGGCGCGCTGGCGGCAGACCTGCAGGGCCAGCACATCGATCTGGGCGCACCCGCGAACGGCTCATTCGTCTATACCCGCCGCGAGCCTTTAGGCGTCTGCGCGGGTATCGGCGCGTGGAACTATCCCATCCAGATCGCATCGTGGAAGGCGGCTCCGGCGCTTGCCTGCGGCAACGCCTTCATCTTCAAACCGTCGGAAACGACACCGCTGACCGCGCTGAAGCTCGCGGAAATCCTCACCGAAGCCGGATTGCCCGCCGGACTCTTCAACGTCGTGCAGGGCGCAGGCCCCGTCGGCGCGGCACTGTCATCCGATCCCGGCATCGCCAAGGTCTCCGTGACCGGCTCGGTGCCGACCGGCATGCGGGTCATGCGGGCCGCCTCCGACACGCTGAAGAACGTGACACTGGAACTTGGCGGCAAGTCGCCGCTGATCGTCTTCTCCGATGCCGACATCGCCAATGCTGTGTCCGGCGCCATGCTTGGCAATTTTTATTCGAGCGGCCAGATCTGCTCCAACGGCACCCGCGTCTTCGTGCACCGCCCGATCATGGAGGCTTTCCTGCGGGCGCTGGCCGAACGCACCGCAAAAATCGTGCTCGGCGACCCGATGGACGAGGCAACGCAGCTCGGGCCCATCATCACCAAGGCGCAGTACGAGCGGGTGCTCGACTACATGGCGATCGGCAAGGCGGAAGGCGCCCGCCTCGTTACCGGCGGCGGGACGGCCAGGGTCGACGCCCTGCCCGACGGGCTGTTCGTGCAGCCGACCGTCTTCGCCGACGTGACCGACGAGATGACCATCGCGCGCGAGGAAATCTTCGGCCCCGTGATGAGCGTGCTCAGCTTCAACGACGAGGACGAAGTCGTCGCGCGCGCCAACGGCACGGAATTCGGTCTTGCCGCCGGTGTCTTTACCCGCGACATCTCCCGCGCCCACCGGGTCGCGGCAAACCTGCGCGCCGGCACCTGCTGGATCAACACCTACAATCTGACGCCGGTGGAAGCGCCCTTTGGTGGCACGAAACGCTCCGGCATAGGCCGCGAGAACGGCCGCGCGGCCATCGAGCATTATTCCGAACTCAAGACGGTTTATGTTGAGCTGGGGGATGTCGACAGCCCGTATTAGCGTCTACGCGCACAACGAACCTTATGACCACGGCGCCTCTTGACCGGGGCGCCAAGCGATTTTGAAACCGGGTGATACCGGCGCGATTATTTAAGCTGAACAGCTGACGTGCTGGCCGCATTCGCCCATGCCCGCTCGTTGTACGAAAACAATACAAAACAGAGCTGATAGAACGCTTCCTGCATTTCACCGTAGTTGATGGGCGTCCCTTGCGAAAAATAATAGCTGAACGCGAAGGGCCCATTGGCGAGAACGAAGCAAGCCCCGACAAGGGCTGAAACGGAAAAAGGCGGCAGAGGCAGCTTTACCTTTTCAATAAGCCGCATAACCGTATTGGAAAAGCGCCCCAAAACGGGAACGATTACAAAATATACAAACACTAACTCAATACACGCTTCCTGAAGGCGGCCATGGACCATGGGCATGTTATGAATATTCGTCTCGCCCTGCATGTTTCCGGCAAAATAATCAGGGGTCGCCCATTTGAAAATTTGCTGCCCCCAACTGATCTCCTCCATCGCGCACAGAAACAGCGCAACGCTCATTGCGGCAAACCATGCGACGGATACCCACTCCGACTTTCGCGCGTAATATCTGGCAACCCACGCGAATAGACCCGCGGAGACCACGCAGGACGCGAAACCAATGACCTCCAGGGGACCATTTTCCTGTAAAATATATACCGACAGCGGCCGGTCCACGTAAAACGCAATACCGACGGCAACCATCGATATGACGAGCAAAATAAACAAGGAAATACAGGACTCGTTTATACCGCGCGCAACAAAGCCACGTGGACTCATCAGAACACCTTTTACCGCCTGAACTCGTACAAACACATACTCACAAACGGCGCAAAATGGACGGTGAGAACATGACCCGCCTCGGGTGTGTATGGATCTGCTTTCAGGACCGCACTTTATTAAACTCGGAAACCCCGCTTGAGTCCGCCTGCCGACACAGGACATCTTCCCGGCTCAGGTTGAGACTCGCGGCGTATTCAGCGAATTGCCTTAACGTTAATCTGGCGGAGTTTCAGACCAGAGATTTGGCGCTTCCGCAAGCCCTTTAACGCATAGGTTGCAAGACTGAACAAGGAGCGGACCGGGCTTGCTGCCTGCCCGTTCTCTCATCCCGTCAGCAATATCGCGTGCCCAGCGCCTCGCCGCCAGCCTTTGCTCCGGCACCGCTCACGAGAACGGCCGCCATATCATCGAGAATTGTTGTGGGCTCAAGACGGTTTATGTCGAACTGGCGGATGTGAAAAGACCGTATCGAGACGGCTTTATTACCACACATACGGGTGTCGGCTGGAATTCATGAAAGCCCGACATGGCATCAAGGAATAAATCGTGAATTGTAATTAACCAGTTTTTATTCATGAGCCTCGAAACTACGTCATCATTCGCTTTGCACCCGGGGCTTAAAATGGCAAAAATTGGTATTTCCAAGAAATTGTTCTTGGCTTTTGGCCTTATGGTCGCGATTTCCATTATATCAGGGCAAGTAAACCACTATATCTCCAAGCAAATTGGCGACAACGGCATTGAGGCCGGTGAGAAACTCGCGCCGCTGGGCGATGCCGCCATGGAAATCAAGCTCTCCGCGACGCACGCCCATCTCCTGTTCGAGGAGATCATGTCCGGAGACGACGGCGAAAGCATCGACGAAGTCTGGAAATTGCTTGATGAAACCCGATTCTATGTGAACGCCATTCTCAATGGCGGCTCCAACGACGAAGGCACATTCTATCCGAGCGAAGATCCCCTGGTCCGCGAAAAAATCGCGGAAGTTCAGGTCTCCGTGGACGCTTTCATCGAGGCGGCCAAAAGACGGTATGCGCGCCGCGCCGACAATGCCGGTGCCGGCTCCGCCGACGACGAGGCATTCGACCAGACGTTCGAAAGCTTCATTGCCCTTGCCGACGAGGCCGAGGAACTGATCCACGATGACATGGATCTTGCGCTCATCAACCTGCATGCCAGCCGTAAATTTGCGGACACGGCGCAAATAGTCAGCACCCTGGTCATGCTGGGCGCCGCCATTGCAGCCGGGCTGTTCCTGAGCAAAAGCCTTGCGGGCCGCACCATACAGTTGTCCGTTGCCGCTAGGGAACTTGCGGCCGGGAACACCGCGACGGAGCTGCCCAAATGGTCGTCCAAGGACGAACTTGGAGAATTGAAGGGGTCGCTGGAGAGTTTCCGAGCATCCCTGATCGAGCAACAGTCGCTGCAGAAACAGGTGGCGGCGCAGGACCAGCAACAAGCGGCGGAACGCAAGCGCCTTCTTGGCGAACTCGCCATGGAATTCCAGGCGAGCACGGAAACGTGTTTCCGCTCATTGGAAGACGCCTCCGGCGGGCTTCAGTCTGCCATCCGCGTCATGTCAGAAGCTGTCCGGAATTCATCCGACATGGTCGGCGCAACAACGGAAGCTGCGGGCGGCGCATCGGCGAATGTCGGCACCGTAGCCGCGGCTGCAGAGGAACTCTCCGCCTCCATCGGGGAAATCAGCCGCCAGGTATCTACCACGGCGCAGGTCGTCGATACTGCGGCATCGCGTGCCAGCGCGACCAGTGAAAAGATATCGAACCTGGCCGAGGCCGTGGAGAAAATCGGTCAGGTGGTTACGCTGATTCAGGAAATCGCCGAGCAGACCAACCTGCTTGCACTCAACGCGACCATCGAGGCGGCGCGCGCCGGCGAGATGGGCCGGGGTTTTGCCGTCGTTGCCTCAGAGGTCAAGGAACTGGCAACCCAGACAGCCAAGGCGACTGACGAAATCGGCGGGCATATCGCGGCGATCCAGGAATCAACCAAGGATGCCGTGCATGCGATTCGGGAAATCACCGGCACGATGTCGGAGATTGAAACGAACACATCTTCGATTTCATCAGCGGTCGATCAACAAGGCTCCGCAACACAGGAAATCGCCACCAACGCGCAGGCGACATCCGCGCAGACCGACCAGGTTTCCCGCAACATGTCGAGCATGAGCGATGCCGTTGGCACGGTGAACGAAACCACCGAGCAGGTGCGCCAATCCTCGGCCAATATCACGGCATCAACCGCCGACCTGCGCAAGTCGATGGCGGATTTCATGGCACGTCTCAACGCGGCCTGACCGCAAGCAACGCCAGTTACCGGAATACAGTGGCGCGCGGGATTCACGCCTGCGCGCCATTTCTTTTGTGCGGCAGCGCTCGCAGCGTTACACACGTTTGATCTTTCCCAAACACTTCTAAATGCGGCGGCGCGATGTTGCGCATGCGCCCGCACCGTTGGGGGCCGTTACGGACGCAGAACCGTTTGACAGAAGGATCAATCGCGATGCGCACGTTCAAGGTAGCGGCAATCCTCATCGCCGCCATGATGCTTTCCGGAACGAACCAGACCATGGCAGCCGAACAGATCGAATGCGCGCCCGTGGTCGCAGGCCCCGCGCCGGAGGCTTTCGCGTCTTATTGCGGCAGGTGCCACAAGGCCGAGGTACTGTCGGATGAATATTTCGCAGGGGTCAGCGAAGAGCTGGCGCTACAGCGCGAGGCAGAGCTTGCGTTGTTCCTCGACCGTCACAGCGCCTGCCCGCATCAGCATCACGAAGAGATCGCCGCGTGGCTGAGGGAAATGGCGATGGAGAGGTGAAGGCCGAGCGTTGCGCACCAGCTGCGTGACACGCTCCCCTTCATCGCGGCGAATGCCAGGAATCCGGGATGTTGCTTAGGCTAAGCCCCATCCTCCTTCTCCGCCTCCGTCTGCTCGACGGCCCAGGCGCCGGCGGCTTCGACCGTATATGGCGAAGCGGTTGGCAGGACGCCGAGATAGGTCTCGGTCTCGTCCGCCGACGGGGCGGCGCGCTGGGTCATGCGGTAGAGCGCGTAGAGCGCCATAATCGCGAAGGTCGCGCCGAGCACGATCCAGAAGGCGAACGGGCCGATGCCCTCCATCGCCCAGCCGACCAGCAGCGGGCCCGCGATGGCGCCCATGCCAAACGTGAACACGAGCCCGCCGGAGGCCGCCGGCATCTCGTCGGTCGAGAGAAAGTCGTTGGTATAGGCCAGCAACAGCGCGTAAAGCGGGGCCGTAACGCCACCCGCAAAGAACGCCGCTGTCATCAGCAGCCAGGTGCCGCCGCCGCTTACCCAGCCAAGCGCGCAGGACAGGAAACCGATGACGGATGCGCCGAAGATCAGCTTGCGCCGGTCCATGCGGTCCGACAGCCAGCCGATCGGGTATTGCAGAAAAAGCGCACCGGCAAAGAGCATTGCAACGAACAGCGCGATCTGCGCCGGCGGCAACCCGATCTGCGCGCCAAAAACCGCCCCCATGCCGGACTGGATCGCATAGGTTGCGCCCAGCACGAAGACGCCGACGGTGCCAAGCGGCGAACTTTCGAAGAGCCGGCGCATGGACATCGGCTGCGCGACCTCGATGGCCGGCGCCGGGCTGACCGACAGCAGGATCGGCGCAAACGATACCGAGACGAGGATCGAGGCGCCGATGAACAGCGCGGAGGTGGCTGCATCCCCCAGTGTCAGCAGCCCCTGCGCGCCGATGATGCCCAACGTCTGCGCGATCATGTAGGCCGACAGGATCTTGCCGCGCGTCTCGTTGGTGGCGGCGTTGTTGAGCCAACTTTCCGAGGCCACATAGATACCGGACATGCAGAAACCGACCAGCAGGCGCAGCAGCGTCCAGACCCACGGTTCGGTGACGAGCGGAAACGCGATCAGACCCGCCGACATGAAGCTGCCAAGCGCCGCGAAGACGCGCACGTGGCCGACGCGCCGGATCATCACCGGGGCCAGACGCGCGCCTGAGAGAAAGCCGGCGAAATAGCCCGAGGCGATAATCGCCAGCGAGGCTGCTGAGAAGCCTTCGAGATCGCCGCGCAGGCCGATCAGCGTGGAATGCATGCCGTTGCCCAGCATGATCAGCACAACGCCAAGCAAAAGGGCCCACACGCTGTAGAGGACCTGAACCATGGGCCGCCCTTTCGCGATTCTCGTCTAGCCGTCCAGCCGGGTTTGTGCGTGCGGCAGTCTCAAGCTGTCAATGGCCCGGTTACGCCAATAATACGCTGGCTCCGGTCGTCTTGCGGCCTTCGAGGTCCGTATGCGCCTTCGCCGCGTCGGCGAGCGCGTAGCGCTGGTTGACCTCGATGCTGACCTTGCCGCTGGCCACGACATCGAACAGGTCTTCAGCGCTTTCGGTCAGGTCGTTGCGCGAGGCGATGTGGGTCGCAAGTGTCGGGCGCGTCACATAAAGCGACCCCTTCTGCGACAGCAGCAGCAGGTTGAGCGGGTCTACGGGGCCGGACGCATTGCCGAAGGTCGCCATCATGCCGCGCGGTTTCAGGCAGTCGAGCGATGGATAGAACACGTCCTTGCCGACGCCGTCATAGACCACATCGCACTTCTGCCCATCGGTGATGTCGATGACGCGCTCGACGAAATCCTCTTCGCGGTAATTGATGACGAAATGCGCGCCGTGGGCTTTCGCCAGTTCGCACTTCTCCTTCGACCCCGCCGTGCCGATCACGGTCGCGCCGAGCGCATTGGCCCACTGGCAAACGATCAGGCCGACGCCGCCGGCAGCGGCATGCATCAGGATCGTGTCGCCCTTCTTCACCACGTAGGTCTGGCGCAGCAGATAGCGCGCCGTCATGCCCTTCAGCATCATCGAAGCCGCCTGCTCGTCGGTGATGCCTTCGGGAATTTTCACCACGCGGTCGGAGGGCATGAGGCGCATCTCGGCATAGGCGCCCAGCGTCATCGGGTAAGCCACACGGTCGCCTTGCTTCAGATCGGCCACCCCCGGACCGACAGCCTCGATGACGCCGGCGCCTTCCATGCCCGGAATGAAAGGCATCTGCGGCGCGGGATAGAGACCGGTGCGGAAATAGACGTCGATGAAGTTGATACCGATGGCCGTATGGCGGATGAGCACCTGCCCCTCGGCCGGCGCGCCTACGTCCACGTCCTCGAACTTCATCACTTCGGGGCCGCCGGTCTGGTGGATCTGGATCGCCTTGGGCATGGGTTTGCTCCGTTCTTTCTTCGCGTTCGCTGTGTTACGCCGAATTGCGGCGCTGGCGGGCCGCAAGATTGATCATCTCCACCACGGCGGAAAACGCCATGGCGAAATAAATGTAGCCGCGAGGGATATGGAACCCAAGGCCATCGGCGACCAGTGCCACGCCGATCAGCATCAGAAAGGCCAGCGCCAGCATTTTGGTGGTCGGGTGGCGCTCGATAAAGCCGGCAATGGGCTCGGAGGCCACATACATGACCGCAATCGCCACCATGACGGCTGCGATCATGACCTCGACATCGTCGGCCATGCCAACGGCGGTGAGGATGGAATCGACGGAGAACACAGCGTCGATCACCACGATCTGCGCGATGATCATGGCGAACGCGGCGCCTGCCTTGACCTTCGGGCCCGTTTTCTCCTGCTCCGTGCCCTCGATGCCGGTGTGAATTTCCAGCGTCGCCTTGACGATCAGGAACAATCCGCCGGCAAGAAGGATCAGGTCGCGCCACGTGACGGTGTAATCGAACAGCGTGAACGCGGGATGCGTCAGCCCGATGATCCACGTGATGGCAAACAGCAGCGCGACACGCATCAGCAGCGCGAGGAACAGCCCGATCCGGCGGGCGCGGCGGCCCGTCTGCTTGTCCAGCGGGCCGGTCAGCAGCGACAGGAAAACGATGTTGTCGATCCCGAGGATGATTTCCATCGCCGTCAGGGTGACGAAGGCCGCCCATATGGCAGGATCTGTCAAAAGCTCAAGCATCGCGTCCTATGTAGAAAGGCTGGCCCCAAATCAAGGACCAGCCCTTCATATGGAGCGGCCTCAGCCCTCGCGGTAGTAGTAGCTGTAACCGTTCAGCGCCGGAGCGCCGCCGAGATGAGCGTAGAGGATTCGCGATCCCTTCGGAAAGAAGCCCTTTTTCGTCAGGTCGATCATTCCCTGCATCGATTTCCCCTCGTAGACGGGGTCGGTCATCATCGCCTCGGTGCGGGCCGCCAAGCGGATCGCCTCGTTGGTCTCCTCGGAGGGAACGCCATAGGCGGGATAGGCATAGTCGGGATTGATAACGATCTCGTCGTCACGAACCTTGCGGCCGAGATCCACCAGTTCAGCCGTGTTATCGACGATCTCGCGGACCTGCGCGCGGGTCTGTTCGACGGTTCCGGAGGCATCGATGCCGATAACGCGGTCGGCGCGGTCCTGCGCGGCAAAGCCGACGATCATGCCGCCCTGGGTCGAGCCGGTGACGACGCAGACGACGATGTAGTCGAACTTGAAGCCGAGATCGGCCTCCTGCGCGGCAACCTCCTCGGCAAAGCCGACATAGCCGAGCGCACCGTATTTGTGGACCGAAGCACCGGCGGGGATCGGGTACGGCTTGCCGCCGGCATCCTTGACCGACTGGATCGCGTCTTCCCAGCTCTTGCGGATGCCAATGTCGAAACCGTCTTCCACGAGCCGGCTGTCGGCGCCCATCAGGCGCGTCATCAGGATATTGCCGACGCGGTCGTAGACGGCGTCGTAGTGCGGCACCCACTTTTCCTGGATGACGACGCATTTCATGCCGATTTTGGCGGCGGTGGCGGCGACCATGCGGGTGTGGTTGGACTGCACACCGCCGATCGAGACCAGCGTATCGGCGCCGGAAGCAATCGCGTCCGGGACGATGTATTCAAGCTTGCGCAGCTTGTTGCCGCCCATGGCGAGGCCTGAATTGCAGTCGTCGCGCTTGGCCCAGATTTCGACATCGCCGCCGATGGCGGCGCTCAGCCGCGGCAGATGCTCGATCGGCGTCGGACCAAAGGTAAGCGGGTAACGTTCGAACTTGTCGAGAAGTGACATGGTGACGGGCCTTTCAACAGCAATGAAATCACCCGAAAACTAACCATTATCGCTTGAAATGTACTCTCGAAATGGCCCTGAATTTTGACTTCTAACTTCATTCATGCGCTTTGTGCGAATTATCCTTCCGCAAATTTGCCTCTTTATCGAGGTTTCTTTCATGATCGAACATCTTGACCGGACCGATATTCGCATCCTCCGCCTGCTGCAGACGGACGGGCGGCTGACCAATGCGGAAATCGCCAAACGGACCAATACAAGCGCCGCCACATGTCACCGCCGCATCCAGCGCTTGTTCGCCGATAGCTATGTCACCGGCGTGCGCGCATCCATCGATCCGCAAAAGGTGGAGCGCGGCGCGCTCGCCATGGTCGGCGTCGTGCTCGACCGTTCGACGCCCGAGAGCTTCGCGGCCTTCGAAGAGGCGATCATTGCCCTGCCCTTCGTGTTGGACTGCCATCTCGTGGCCGGCGATTTCGACTATTTCCTCAAAATCCGGGTGCGCGACATGGCTGATTTCAACAAGCTGCATGGGGACAAGCTGATCGGCCTTCCCGGCGTTCGTCAGACGCGGACCTTCTTCGTCATGAAGGAAGTGAAGGACAACGCGCCGCTGGATTTCTGATATCCGTGGCAATCGGCGCGGTTGCCATCTACCGCTCTCCGCACACATATTCGGGCATCATCACAAGGGAACCGGACATGGCCGATACGCGCACCAAGCCACTGAGTTGCGACCTTGCCGTTGTTGGCGGCGGGCCTGCCGGGCTTGCGACCGCGTTGCTTGCCGCGCGCGCCGGACTGAAGACGGTTCTCGCCGCGCCGCAGGCCAGGCCCGATCATCGCACCTTCGCGCTGATGGCAGGCGCCGTGCGCATGTTGCAACGGCTCGATGCCTGGGAACCGCTGCTTCCCCGGTCCGCACCGTTGCGGCGGCTGCGCATCATCGACGATACGGGGCGGCTGTTGCGCGCACCGACAGTTGAGTTCGATGCCGGCGAGATCGGTCTCGATGCTTTCGCGTGGAACTTTCCCGCGGCCCCCTTGTCCAAGGTTCTCGGCGACCTTGTCGGCAATGAGAAGAACGTCACGTGGATTGCGGCTTCGGTTGCGTCCTGCGATGCCGGGCCGGATGGCTGCCATCTGGTTCTGGATGACGGCACGGCGATCCATGCAAACGCCGCCGCCGCCGCCGATGGGCGCGGCTCGCTGTGCCGCGAGGCCGCGGGAATCGTGGTCGACACGTGGCGCTATCCGCAAACGGCCATCGTCACGACCATCGCGCATGACCGCGACCACATGGACGTCTCGACGGAATTCCATCGCCGCACGGGGCCGTTCACGCTCGTGCCGTTGCCTGGCAAGTTATCAAGCGTTGTGATGGCGGAAACGCCGGAAGGCGCGGAGCGGCTTGGCGCGCTGGACGACGATGGTCTCGCCAATGAGATCGAGCGGCGCAGCCACCGGCTGCTGGGCGCGGTGAAGATCGCCGGACCGCGTGGCGCTTTCCCGTTGACCGGCCTGCTGCCGAAGGTGTTCGCCAAAAACCGCGTCGCCCTGATCGGCGAGGCTGGGCATGTGGTGCCCCCGATCGGCGCGCAGGGGCTCAACCTCGGCCTGCGCGACGCCGCCATGCTGGTGGAATGCCTCACACAGACGAACGACACGGACGCCGCGCTCGCGCTCTACGACCGGCGCAGACGCGGCGATGTCGTGTCCCGCTCCACGGCCATTGACGTTCTGAACCGTTCGCTGCTTTCGGACCTCGTGCCTGTGCAGGCTGTCCGGGCGCTAGGCCTGTTCGCCATTTCCCGCATCGAGCCGCTGCGGCGGCGGATCATGAGCGAAGGCGTTGCGCCCGGTGGCGGCTACACGCCCGCGATCATGCAGCCCGATGCGGAGCCGGACGAAGACGCGCTTTCACTCGCTGTTTGAACGGCCGGGCCAACCCGGCAACACGCCATCGGGCGCTTCCAGCTCGATCGGGGCCGCTTTCGGATCGGGATCGCTCTGGCGGAAAGCCTCGCTGACTGGAACCGGCAGTGCCATGGCTGTATCGTCTCCGGACAAAGCGACCTTGCGAGCAAACAGGCCGCGACCGGCAAAATGCGGATCGGCGATGGCGTCTGAAAGGCTGCGCACGACATTGGCGCAGCAGTCCTGTCCGTCAAACACGGCGCGCCACTCGTCAGCGCTCTTCTCCGCGATCCGCCCGGCTATTGCGGCTCCGGTCGCCACGGGGTCAATAAAGTCATCCACCAGAGTCTGAGGCAGGCCGATCAGCGCGCAGAACCTGTTCCAGAATTTCTGTTCAAGTGCCCCAACGGCAATAAGACCGCCACAGGCCGCCTTGTAGAGCCGGTAGCGTGGCGAGCCTCCGCTCAGCAATTCGCCGCCCGGCATCGGAGGCTTGCCCGAAGCGTCCAGTTGCGCCAGCCCCCAGAACGCGAGCGTGAACAGCGTATCGGTCATTGCAATGTCGAGACGGCAGCCCTCTCCCGTCCGGTCGCGCTGCCGCAGGGCCAGCAGGATGTTGATGACGGCGGGGAACGATCCGCCCGCGATGTCGGCAATCAGCGCCGGCGGCACGGCCGGACTTTCGGGACTGCCCGGCGAGACGGACAGCAGCCCGCTCTCCGCCATGTAGTTGAGATCGTGGCCGGGCACATCGCGCTTAGGCCCGTCCTGCCCGTATCCGGTGATCGAGCAGACGATCAGGCGCGGGTTGAGCTTTTCCAGAGAACCCGTGCCGAATCCGAGCCGGTCAAGCACGCCGGGGCGGAATTGCTCGACCAGCACATCGGCTTCCCGTATCAGGTTTTCCAGCGACTGCTTGCCCGTTGCCGATTTCAGATCGAGGCTGATGGAGCGCTTGCCGCGATTGAGGATGGCAAAGAGCGCTGAGGTATCGCCTCGCATCGGCGGGAAGCGGCGCATGTCCTCGCCAGCCGGCGTCTCGACCTTCAGGACATCCGCCCCGGCCTCGGCCAGGATCAGCGTTGCAAGCGGCCCGGGCAACAAGGTTGTCAGATCAAGGATTTTAACACCGGATAATGGATTCATTTCAGCGTCTTAGCCCCGCTATCTCAATCAATGAATCAATACTTTAGATAATTTCACTATCATATTGTTTCTCAAGGAAATAAATCGGTCGGCAAGAGATTTTGTGTCGTCAGATACAGCGCGCCCGTCAGCGTGAACACCGAAACGACCGTTCCGATGAGCACAGCGCTGGATGCGCGCTGCACATAGGTATCGTATTGCTGCGCCAGGACGAAGACGTTCAGCGCAGGCGGCAATGCGGCCATCAGGACCGCTGTATAAACCCAGACTGTATCGAAGCTGCCGACGATGCTGAGCACCACGAGAACAATCGCCGGGTGTACCACAAGCTTGATGAGCGTCAGGAACGGAAGCTCCCACGGCACGCGTTTGAGCGGACGAAGCGCAACCGTCACCCCCATCACGAACAGCGCGCAGGGCGCCGCCGCGTTCGACAGGAAGGTCAGGATATTGTCGATCGGCTTGGGAAACGAGAACTGGAAATAGGCGGCGATGATGCCGGCGAGCGTCGCCAGGATGAACGGGTGCAGGAACACCTTCTTGGCGACCGAGAGCATCAGCGGGCCGAAGCTCAGGCGCTCGTTGCCCGACAGCGCCATCAGCAGCGGCACGAGGGTGAACAGCAGCGCGTTGTCGAAACAGAAGATCAGGGCCGTCGGCACGGCGGCGGCCGGCCCAAGCGCCGCGAGCGTGATCCCCGGCCCCATGTAGCCGACATTGGAATAGGCGCCCGCGACCGCCTGAATCGTCGCCTCGGCAATGCGCCCGCGCGTGACGATGTAGCCGACCACGAAGGAAAGCGAGAAGGCCGCATAGGTCGCGAAGGTCGTCGAGAAGACGAAACCCCAGCGGCTCAATTCCTCGAATGGCGTCTGGGCAACCAGGCGGAAGAACAGCGCCGGCAGCGAGAAATAGACCAGGAAGATCGAGAGCCAGGCAAGGCCTGCTTCCGGCCGCTTGAAAATCCGCGCAGCGATATAGCCAATCAGGATGACGCCGAAAAACGGGGTGGCCAGGGCGATGATGTCCTGCACGTGAGATCAATCCTTGTCGTATTGGCTTGCTGCGGCGCACGGCCCCGGAGAGTTGAAAACCCGCGCAAAAAACGCGGCGCGGCGATGACTTGCCGCCAACTTAATCGATAGTCCGCTTGCCACGATCATGAATTTGCGCTGAAACCGCAAGGTCCCTTCCGAAAAGGTTCCTGCCCAAGGAGTTGCACATGCCCGCAGGCCGCACGCCGCGTCAGTTCTTCCGCCCGCTTGCCATCGGCGCGCCCGCGCCTTTGCGCGAACAGCCGGTACGGCTTGAACGGATGATCCATTTCGTCCCGCCGCACATCGAGAAGATGCGTGCCAAAATCCCCGCCATGATCAATCAGGTCGACGTCATCCTCGGCAACCTGGAAGACGCGATCCCGGCTGACCAGAAGGACGCGGCGCGCCAGGGCTTTATCGAGATGGCGCGCGACAACGATTTCGGCGCGACAGGCCTGTGGACGCGCATCAACTGCCTCAACAGCCCCTGGGTACTCGACGACATCATCGAGGTTGTCAGCGCGGTTGGCGAAAAGCTCGACGTGATCATGCTGCCGAAGGTCGATGGCGCATGGGACATACACTATCTCGACCAGCTTCTGGCGCAGCTTGAAGCGCGCCACGGCATTTCCAAACCGATCGGCATCCACGCCATTCTCGAAACGGCAGAAGGCGTGATGAACGTGGAAGACATTGCAGCCGCCAGCCCGCGCATGCACGGCATGAGCCTGGGCCCGGCCGATCTTGCCGCCTTCCGGGGCATGAAGACCACCCGCGTCGGCGGCGGGCACCCGGACTATCAGGTGCTGGCCGACGCCGATGGCGACAAACCGCGCGTGGGCTTCCAGCAGGACCTTTGGCATTACACGGTTGCCAAGATGGTCGATGCATGCGCCAGCTATGGCATCAAGGCGTTCTACGGCCCGTTCGGCGACTTCTCCGACCCAGCAGCCTGCGAGGCGCAGTTCCGCAATGCCTTCCTGCAGGGCTGCCACGGCGCATGGTCGCTGCATCCAAGCCAGATCGACATCGCCAAGAAGGTCTACAGTCCCGATCCGGGCGAAGTGGCTTTCGCAAAGCGCATCCTCGACGCCATGCCCGACGGCACCGGCGCGGTGATGATCGACGGCAAGATGCAGGACGACGCCACCTGGAAGCAGGCCAAGGTCATCTACGACCTTGCCGAGCTGGTTGCCGCCAAGGACCCGGAATATGCCGAAATCTATGGCATCTAAGGCCTATTCAGCAGAATCCGGCCCGAAAGGCGCCTGATATTCAACATAAGTGGCGATTACGCTTGAATTGATGCGCCGCAATGGCGATTTAGTATCATTAAGATGTGACGGTTCACCGTTGCGCACATTACGGATCATGCGAAACGCAATGGACAGACGCGCTGCAAAATTTCAGATCGGCCAGGTCGTGCGGCACAGGATCTATCCGTTCCGCGGCGTGATCTTCGATGTCGATCCGATCTTCAGCAATACCGAGGAATGGTGGGAAGCGATCCCCGAGGATGTGCGCCCGCACAAGGAACAGCCGTTCTATCACCTCTATGCGGAGAACGACGAAACCGAGTACGTCGCCTACGTTTCGGAGCAGAATCTTGTTCTCGACGAGAGCGGCGACCCGCTGCGCCATCCGATGGTGAGCGAACAGTTCGAACAGGTGGAGTCGGGCCGCTACCGGCCGCGTGAGCAGGTCTACCACTAGGCATTCAGGATCGCGCCGCTGACCCGGAACAGCAAACGGGCATAAAAAAGCCGGCCTCAAGGGCCGGCTTTTCGTTTGTCTGATAGCAGATAAGGTCAGTTGGACTGGCCGGAACCCTGCTGCTGTTGCTGCTCGCGCTGCTGCTGGAAGCGCTGCTTGTTGCTCTCGGCGCGCTGCTGCAGCATCTGGTTGAAGGCCTGCCGCTTTTCCTTGTATTTGGCGACATCGAGCGCGTCGCCATCGTAAACGGCGGTGAAGCCATCCAGCGTGAAGTTGATGCCGACACCCTTGCCGTTGGGAAGCGTCGCGACCGCAAGGACCAGATTGCCGCCCTTCTTCATCTGTTCGATGAACTTGTCGTCGATCTTGGCTTCCGCCTGGCAGGTGCCGTTGGCGCAAGTGATGTACTGGCCGGGAATGGCGTCGTTCTTGTCAACCTGCAGGCGTACGCCCGGCGGCAGCAGAACACCCTGCGGCACGACGACCAGCAAGCGCTTGGAGCCGTCCGGCTCGACCATGATGGTGATTTCGGCCTGCGGCACATTGTTCTTGTCGCGCGCCTCGTCGGTCACCAGGTAAATCTTCTTGCTCTCGTCTTCCGGATTGGGAACCGCAACCTTGTTCCATCCTCTGGCGAGCAGGTCAGAGCCTTTCGCTGCCGCGGCCGGCTTCTGATCTCCGCCCGTCGCGGTCTGGGCCTGTGCCTGAACCGTGCCGAAAGCGGCAACACCGGCAATCGCCAGAGCCGAAAGGGTCAAGCGCAATTTCGCAGCAAACGGGGCTTCATTGCGTTTCATAGGGGTCTTTGTCCTTTTTTCGCGTCCTTGCGCCGCTTTAGTGGCGCCATTGAACCTGTCCGGCGGCTGGCCGATCATCCCGTATTCGAGGCAGCCTGCGCCGCCGCTGCCGGTGAGGTGCCAAATCCGGCGCGGAATTACAACCGCCCTTTCGCCTTGAACTGCGTATTCGGTAAATGCGCAGCCTGAACAGGGCTCGATCCCACCGGCTCGGTACGGTCTGGCTGATGCGATGCAATTGCGGCGATTCGGTGTCTTCAGCGGCTTATCAATGCATCAGGATTACTGCGCATGCGCCTGACCCGATCGCAATTTGCAGCTAAGGTGCTCACATGAAGAATCACCTTTGCGATCAAAGCTTCACCGCCAAGCTGCTGCGGGTCTTGTGCCTCACGCTGCCGCTTGTTGCGGGTGCCGGAATGGCGCTGGCGGACGCCGGCGAACCGTCCCATGGCATCGCCATGCACGGAGCACCGAAATATCAAGCCGGCTTCTCCCATTTCGGGTACGTCAATCCGGATGCGCCGAAAGGCGGATCGCTGACCATCGGCGTGCTTGGAAGCTTCGACAGCGTCAATCCGCTGATCGTGAAAGGGGTCGCGGCGCGCGGCGTGCGCGAACATACCCTTGAGTCGCTCATGGGCCGGTCTCTGGACGAGCCCTTCTCTCTCTACGGCCTGCTGGCCGAAACCATCGAGACCGATGAAGAGCGGACCTATGTCGAATTCACGCTGAACCCCGACGCCCGCTTTTCCGATGGCGAGCCGGTCACGGCGGAAGACGTGCTTTTCACCTGGGAACTGCTGAAGACGAAGGGGCGTCCCAACCACCGCACCTATTACGGCAAGGTCGCAAGGGCGGAAAAAGTCGGGGAGCGCGGGGTCCGCTTCACATTCACCGAGGACGTGGACCGGGAAATCCCGCTGATCATGGGGCTGATGCCGATCCTGCCGAAACACGCGACCGATCCGGACACCTTCGAGCAGACAACGCTCGATGCGATGATCGGAAGCGGGCCCTACACAATCGACGCTGTCGACCCCGGCGGCGCGATCACGTTCAAGCGCAATCCCGACTACTGGGCCCGCGATCTTGGCGTAAAGCGCGGTTACGACAATTTCGATCAGATCCGCTACGAGTATTTCCGCGACAACAACACGCTGTTCGAAGCCTTCAAGAAAGGCCTCTACGACGCGCGGCCCGAGGACGACCCGACGCGCTGGGCGACCGGCTATGACTTTCCGGCCGTCAAGGACGGGCGTGTCGTTCTGCAGGAATTCGAAACCGGCGTCCCCAAGGGCATGTCGGCCTTTGTGTTCAACACGCGGCGCGCGCCTTTCAACGACATAAGGGTGCGGCAGGCGCTTGTCCGGCTGTTCGATTTCGAGTGGATCAACCGTTCGCTCTATTACGATCTCTACTCGCGCACGCAGAGCTATTTCGAAGGCTCGGAATTGTCGGCCATCGGCAGGCCCGCCAGCGATGCCGAAAAGACGCTGCTGGCCGGCTGGGGCGATGCGGTGCGCGACGATGTCATGGATGGCACTTACACACTGCCGAAAACCGACGGATCGGGCCGCGACCGCGAGGGATTGCGCACCGCGCTGAAGCTGCTCGAGGAAGCCGGGTTCGAGGCGAAGAACGGCGTTCTGGTCAGCAAGATTGACGGAACCCCGTTCAGTTTCGAGATCCTGGTCGCCAGCAAGGAACAGGAGCGGCTTGCGCTTTCATACGGGCGAACGCTCAAGCGTGCCGGCATCACCGTGAGCGTGCGCCTGGTGGATGCCGCTCAATACGAACGCCGCCGCATCGCCTACGACTACGACATGATCCAGAATTTCTGGTTTGAATCCCTGTCACCGGGCAACGAGCAGTTGTTCTACTGGAGCGGCGAAGCGGCAAAGACCGAGGGCACGCGCAACTATCCCGGCATCGACAACCCGGCTGTCGACGCGATGATCGCGGCGCTGCTGGCTGCGCGCGAGCGCCCCGCCTTCATCGATGCCGTGCGGGCGCTCGACCGGGTACTGATCTCCGGCGCCTACGTCGTGCCGCTGTTTCACCTGCCCAAGCAGTGGATGGCGCGCAAGGCGACGCTGGGCGTACCGGAGAAAACCTCTTTGTACGGCTATGTTTTCGAAACCTGGTGGGAAAAGCCCCAATAAGGGCGTGACCGGGCAAACTGAGGACTGGGGCGGAAATGATACTGGGTGATCCTGACAAGTGGGACGCTTATGCCGAGGCCGGCATCTATGGGGAGCTGACGCTCGATGAACTGTTGCGGCGCGCCGCGATCGATCATCACGCGGAAACGGCGCTGACGTGCGATGAAGGTATCGGCGCCTTGCGGTCGATGACCTGGGGCGAACTGGACACCCGCGTCAGCCGGCTGTCCGAATTCATGCGCGATCTCGGCCTGAAGCAGGACGATCCGGTCATCGTTCTGGCCGGTGCCGGCCCGGAGGCCGTGACCGCCCTGCTCGCCCTGTCGCGCGCGGGCATGATCGCGGTTCCCCTTTCGCCGGTTACCGGTGCGCGCGAGGCCGCATCCATTGCCGAAACGCTTGGCGTGCGCGCGATCATCGCGGAAAGCCGCGTCGGTCCGCGCGAACTTGCGCAGGTGGCGGCCATGGCGGCGTTCTCCGCCTTCAACATCCGCTTCCTGCTCGGGTTCGGCGCCGCGCTTCCCGATGGCGTGATCGGGCTCGACGATGTTCTTGAAAACGATGCCGCGGACAACGGCTCCGCCCCCGGAGCCATACGCGGCGGGCGCGCAAGCGACCATGTTTTCGTGATGACCCGCGACGGGGATGGCGAGGAACGATGCTTCCCCGCCCGCAACCACGGGCAACTGATCGCAGCGACACTGCCGCTGGTCGCCTATGGTGCGTTTAGCGCCAACAGCATCATCGCAACACCGCTGATCCCCTCGTCTCTCGCCGGCCTGTCGCTGCTGTCGGCATGGCTGATCAACCGCGCACAGATGCATTTCCTGCCTTCCTGGGAAAGCGAGGGCATTGCCGAAGCCGCCGTGGCAGCCGGCGCAACGCATCTTGTGGTGGCGGGACGGGCCTGCGGCGAGTTGGGCAGCACCGGTGAAGAAATGACGCTTATCCGCACGTGGCGCGACACGATGGACGCGGACGCAGACGCCACCTCATCCGTCATCGATGCCGTTTCATTGGGAGAAGCCGCGCTCATGGTCTACCGGGGCGGCGAGACGCGCGGCAATATCATTCCGCTTCCCGGTTTGCGGCTGGACGGCGAAGGCGAGCCGGCAAGCCTCGAGCCGCGAATACAGGGGATCGTCCACAAGGCCGGAAGCACTGTCGAACCCGGAAGCCTCATGCGCGGGCATTTGAGCGTGCGCGGACCCGGGACGCCGGTCATGGCTTATTCAAAGGATGAGGCCGGAAAGGCCCGCTTCGTGGACAACAGTTTCATGCTGACCGGGCTGCGCGGCGAACTGATCGAGGCGGATGGCCCGGCGGTGCGTGTTCTGGGCCCGATGGGCAAACAGCTCCGCACCGGCCAAATCCCGCTCGACCTCAGCGATGTCGACACCCTCTATGTAAGCGTCGAAGGCATCGATGACGCCGCCGCCCTGCCGGTCAGGCACGCCGTGCTTGGACATGTACTCGCGATGGCATATGTCGGGCCCGCCGAACTGACGCTGGAAGACGTGGCCGGGATGCTCGAGGAAACCGGGGTGAGTGCCTACAAGGTTCCGGTTTCGCTTCTGCGGGTGGAGGAAATTCCGCGCGATGCGGATGGGATCGTGCTCCGCAGCGAGATCGGCCACGGTGGCGGGGCGAGCCGGGCCGCGCGGGCGTGAACGGCAAAAGCGGCTTATCCATCAGCGCGGCCTCATACGCGGGGCCGCAGCCGCCCGGGTCCTACAACCTTGCCGAAGCTGCGCTTGCCGCATCCCGAAGCCAGCCGGACAAACCGGCTTTCAGGCTGATCAATCCACTTGATCCGCAAGCGCCGGCGCAATCGGCCACCTACGGCGAACTCGCGCGCAGAACCGGCCATCTCATTGCCGGCTTGAACGCACTGGACCTTCCGGCCCGTTCCGTCATTGCGATCCGGCAGCAGACCGGGATCGCCTACGCCCTGAGTTTTCTGGCCATCACGGGCGCCGGGCATGTCGCGCTTGCCATGTCGCCAATGCTGACGGCGCGCGAGACGGAAACCGTTTCCCGGATCGCAAATGTCACAGCGATCATCCGCGACGGGAGCCTCCAGGCTCACGTCCTCGATGGCGTTTCGGACCTGCGCATCGAAGAGCTCGAACGCAAAGGCGCGGCATCGGGACCGGCGGGTTTCGCCGATACATCCGCCGGCGATCCGGCCTATCTTGTCTTCACTTCGGGAACGGGGGCTGCGCCGAAAGGCGTGCTGCACGCCCATCGCGCGGTTTTCGCCCGCCAGCCGATGTATCGCGACTGGTACGATGCCAGCGATCGGGACGTCTTTCTCCATACGGGCGCGATGAACTGGACCTATTCGCTAGGCACCGGCTTGCTCGATCCGCTTGTGCTGGGCGCAACGGCCACGTTTCTTGACCGCTTGCCGGAACCGGGCATGTGGAGCAGCATCCTGCATGCGACGCAGGCCACGATCCTTGCATCGGTTCCCGGAATTTACCGGCAGATGCTGCGGGTGGGCCTTTCCCTGCAGCGGGACACACCGCTGCGGCACGCCCTGACGGCGGGCGAAGCGCTGCGCCCCGCCCTGCACGCCGACTGGATCGCGGCAACCGGCAGACCGCTGTGCGAAGCCTTCGGAATGAGCGAGATTTCGACCTATCTGTCGACGCCACCGCAGTCGGACTGGCGCCCGGGATCGCCGGGCCGTCCCCAAAGCGGCCGCGCGGTCGCAATCCTCGATGCGGAAGATACCGCCAATTTGACGCCCCTGCCCCTTGGCGAGACCGGCATTCTCGCCGTACACCGCTCCGATCCCGGCATGATGCTGGGCTATATCGGCGATGAGAACGCGGGAAACTCAGCATTTCGCGGCGACTGGTTCCTGACCAGCGATCTGGCATTCATGGACACCGACGGCTTCGTGCATCCGCAGGGCCGCGCCGACGATATCATGAACGCCATGGGCTACCGCGTCTCGCCAGCGGAGGTGGAAGCGCAACTCCTCGCCTGCCCCGGCGTGATCGAGGCGGCCGTGACGAGCGTCGAGCCCAGGGAAGGCGTCTCGATCATCAAGGCTTTCGTCGTCGCGGATGCAGCAACCGTGGACACGGGCGCGACCGCGCTGCTTGAACGCGTCGCCGGCAATCTCGCCGCGTACAAAATCCCCAAGGACCTCGTCTTCGTCGACACGCTGCCGCGCACAGCCAACGGGAAAATCCAGCGTTCCAAGCTCCGCGCGCTGTGATGTTGCGCCGCGCAACAGGCCGGCGGCAATCGGGACTGCTAAATCAAAGGCGAATCGGCGCATATAGAAGCCTGTTTTATGGCTGGAGATGATGCATATGCGCGCCGCCCGCGTCCTCGTTGTTGGCGACACGATCGCCGGGGCTGAACAGACTGCGGACGTTTTGCGCGCGCGCGGTTTCGAGACCGCCGCATCCAGCGGCGAAACCGCCATTGCCGAACTGCTGGCATCGCGCCGCCCCGATGTCGTCCTGTTCGACGGCACCGGAGAGGGCGGCGGGCACGACAATGACAATATCGAGGTGTTCGCCGAAGCGGTGCGCAACACCAACCTGTGGCAGGACCTGCCGTTCATCATCCTGGGCGACGAAAGCTCCGAAATGATGCCGGGCGATGCCGCTCTGCTGGTCGATCACCTCAGCGACACGGCCCTGCCCGCCGAACTCGACCATCGCATCAAGGCGGTGGCGCGGCTTGCCGTGATGCGCGCGGAAGTGAGCCGGCGGGCGCGTACGCTGAAGCGCATGGGCAAAACGGCTGGTTTCGATGTCTCGCCGCCCGCCTTCGTCAGCGATCCGACCATTCTTATCATTGGCGCCGGGCGCGGCGCGCTGAAAATACAGAACGCCTATGGCGACGGCCCGCGTTTCCTTGGGGCGCCGTCGACCAATCTGGCTCTCGATGTTCTGGAGAAGCAACAAGTCGATGCTGTGGTCATCGACGCAACCCACGATGGCGAACGCGCGCTCGACACGCTTGCCACCCTGCGGCGTATCGCGACCTGGACGTCGCTGCCCGTCGTCGCCATCGTTGCCGAGGACACGGCAGCCGGCGACTTCCATGAAGCCGGCGCAAGCGACGTGCTGCCGGTCGATGCCGAAGAAGCCCGTCTCGTCACGCGGCTGCACCTGCTGGTGCGCGAACACCGCTATGCGCGCGCCATCCAGCACGTGTTCCGCGATGCGACGCATATTCCCCGCGACCCCGACTGCCCGCTTGCCTCGCGGGAGTTTGCGCTGAAGCATATCGTCGATCTCGTCGGCGGCTGCGACCGCCATGGCGACGCGCTATCGCTGATCGCGATTTCCGTGAACGGCGGAACCGGGGCCGCACGGGTCGCGACCGCTTTCGGCGGTGCTCTGGCCCGCATGGTGCGCGGCGAAGACCTCGGCGCGCGTGTCGGAGAAGGCTTCTTTCTGCTGATCCTGCCGGGGACGGACGAGAATGTCGCGGAGCGTGTGCGGGACCGGATTTCGCGCGTTGTCGGAGCAACCGATTTCGGCGTCACGGACAGCGGCGAGCCGGTCGTCGCCGATGTGGCCTATTCGCTTGCCTCATACCGCCCCGGCGACAGCGCCGACAGCCTGCTGTCGCGCGCGCTTGATGCGCTTTCCTGACGCGCTAGGTTGACGCATCAGGCGGACGTCAAAGATCGTCCGGAGTTGTTATGAGCCGGAGGTCTTTCTAATGAGTGCGATGACGATCGACGTCGTGTCCGATGTGATGTGCCCGTGGTGCTATATCGGCAAACGGCGGCTTGAGACCGCGCTTTCCATGCGCCCCGACCTCCCCGTCGATGTGCGCTGGCGGGCATACAAGCTCGATCCGACAATTCCCGATGGCGGCGTCGACCGGGTCGAATACCTGGAAAAGAAATTTGGAGAGAAGGCCACCACGATCTACGCCCAGATCGAGCAGGCCGGGCGTGACGCCGGGATCGACTTCCGCTTCACCGACATTTTGCGCTCGCCCAACACCACCAACGCGCACCGGCTGATCCGCTGGTCCTACGGACAGAACGCGCAGGACAGCGTCGTCGAAGGGCTGTTCCGCAGCTTCTTCACCGAGGGCGGCGACGTCGAGGACATCGATACGCTGGGCGCAATCGCCGAAGATGCCGGCATGGACGGCAAGCTTGTCCGCGAGCTTCTGGAAACCGACGCCGACAAGGACAGCATCGATGCCGAGATTGAACAGGCGAAGCAGATTGGCGTTCAAGGCGTTCCCTGCTTCATTTTCGGCGCGCGGCTTGCCGTGATGGGTGCGCAGGCGCCGGAAATCCTTGCAGATGCAATGGACAAGACGCTCGACGCGCTGCACGAGGCGGGCTGAGGCTCACGCCGTTCCCAATTCATCGGAGAGTTTTTCGGCGAAGGATTCGAGCATCTTCGTATGCTCGATGTATTGCGGATGCTTGTCTTCCATCGACCTGCTGCCCGCGATCATCTGCGCCAGCATGTCCGCCCATTCCGCTTTGGTCTTGTCGAAAATATTGGTGTAGTTGGCGTCACCGGGCTCATGTAATCCGGTGGCCGTTCCATTCTCGTCATATTCGATGTTGGCGCCAATCGTCGCGACCATGAAGGGAACCTGCGCCAGAAGGCGATCTTTCTCGCTCATGTCGGCTGTCATTTTTTCCCATGCGTCCTTCACCTCCTGAGGCGCATTGGGCGGCGGAAATACAAAGTTCTTGCCTATGCCGCGTTCGACGACGGCGTCATTGTTGGTATCGACCGCCCCGCTTGGCGGCAGCAAAAGATTGAATGCGCCCTCTTCCGTGTTCACGGCGGTGACGCCTTTGGCTTCGGCAAAGCAATGAACCCGCTTCAGGACATCGATATCGCTTTTCGAAAGCGATTTGACGTAGCTGAGCGGATCTTCATAGCCGCCGGTCTTCGCCGCATCCTGAACGATCTCGGCAAACCGCAGCCGGTCCTCTTCCGACACGCCGCGCCTGTGCATCAGCATGGTGTCGTCGCGGTCGAAAACGCTGCCGGTTTCCTGGATCTGCAGCAGCGCCGTGCTGACAGCGGCGGACACGCCAAGCGCCTTGGAATAAGTCACCTGCTGCCGCGCTTCGGCTGAGGGTTTCGAGGTGCTCCCTTCCGAAGCCTGACCATTTGAATTTGAGGATGCCGCCGCGAGCTTTTGCGCGAGCGAGGTTGCATGGTTGTTCGAGGTAACTTGCATCGGCGTATATCGGCTCCGTCCGCTTTCTCCTGAAAGACACAGACGGCATCGCAAGTTGCGTGCCACAGAACAGGCACTGAAAACGCTTGGCTTTTTCGCCTCGCGCGCCAGAGGACGCTGGGAACCCGGCAGCATTTACCCGGCAAAGAGGAACAAGATTCCGCCCCCGCCGCGACAGCGATCAGACGGCTTCCGCCATCTTTGCGAGGTCCAGCAGCAGGCGGCGCGTTCCATTGAGGCGGTCGCGCGCAGCCGGCCAATCTCGCTTCAGTAAGATGGAATGATCGGGCCGCACCTTGGCAAGCCTGCCTTCGCGCGCGACGAACTCAACGAGGCCGTGCGGATTGGCGAAGCGGTTGCCACGGAACGACAGCACGACGCCGAGCGGCCCCGCGTCGACCTTCTCGATGCCCGCGCGGCGGCACAGCAGCTTGATGCGTACGACTTCGAGCAGGTCGTCGACTTCTTCCGGCAACCGCCCGAAACGATCCGCAAGCTCGGCTCCGAAACCGTCGATCTCGGTGTCGCTCTCCACCTGCGACAGACGCCGGTAAAGCTGCATGCGGACATCGAGGTCCGGCACGTAGTGATCGGGCAGCAGCACCGGCACTCCGACGGAAATCTGCGGCGACCACCGGTCTTCCGCCAGGCTGTCGTCGCCGGAGCGCAGCGCGGCAACCGCCTCCTCCAGCATCGCCTGATACAGCTCGTAGCCGACTTCCCTGATATGGCCGGATTGTTCCTCGCCGAGCAGGTTGCCGGCGCCGCGCAGATCGAGATCGTGGCTTGCCAGCATGAAGCCCGCACCGAGGCTGTCCAGCGATTGCAGCACCTTGAGGCGCTTTTCGGCCTGCGGCGTCAGCATGCGGTTGGCAGGCGTTGTGAAGTAGGCGAAGGCGCGCACCTTCGAACGCCCGACGCGGCCGCGCAACTGGTAAAGCTGGGCCAGACCGAACATGTCGGCGCGATAGACAATCAGCGTATTCGCCGCCGGAATGTCGAGACCGGATTCGACAATCGCGGTCGATAGCAGCACGTCGTATTTGCCCTCGTAGAAGGCCGACATCACGTCATCGAGTTCGGTCGGCGTGAGCTGGCCGTGGGCAATGGCGACGCGCAGCTCCGGCACGCTGTCGCGCAGGAAGGCGGCGCAGTCCTCGATATCGGCGATGCGGGGACAGACGAAGAATGTCTGGCCGCCGCGATAACGCTCGCGCAGCAGCGCCTCGCGCAGGATCACCGGATCGAACGGGCTGACATAGGTGCGCACCGCAAGCCGGTCGACCGGCGGCGTTGCGATCATCGAGAGTTCGCGCAAACCCGTCATCGCCAGTTGCAGCGTACGCGGGATCGGCGTTGCCGACAGGGTCAGAACATGCACGTCGGATCGCAGCTGTTTCAGGCGTTCCTTGTGCTGCACGCCGAAATGCTGCTCCTCGTCGATGATCAGCAGGCCGAGGTTCTTGAACTCGATGGACTTGCCCAACAGCGCATGGGTGCCGACAACGATATCGACGGAACCGTCCTTCAGGCCATTCTTGGTTGCCGTCAGTTCCCTGGCGCCGACAAGGCGCGAGGCATGGGCGACGTTGAGCGCGAAGCCGGACAGGCGTTCGCGGAATGTCTTGTAGTGCTGGCGCGACAACAGCGTCGTCGGCACAACCACAGCCACCTGTTTGCCGGAGGCGGCGGCAACGAAAGCGGCGCGCAAGGCAACTTCCGTCTTACCGAAGCCGACATCGCCGCAGACCAGCCGGTCCATCGGCCTGCCGCTTTCGAGATCATCGAGCACGGCATCGATCGCCTGCAGCTGATCGTCGGTCTCCGCGTAGGGAAAGCGGGCTGCGAACTCGTCATAGAGCCCGTCGGGGCGTTCGATCTTGTCGGCTGTGCGCATGGCGCGCGCGGCGGCGACCTCGATCAGTTTCGCCGCCATCTCGCGGATGCGCTCTTTCAGCTTCGACTTGCGCGCCTGCCAGCCGATGCTGCCGAGCCTGTCCAGCGTGACATTGGCTTCTTCCGCGCCGTAGCGGCTCAAGAGCTCGATGTTTTCAACCGGCAGGTAGAGCTTGTCGTCGTTGGCGTAGTGAAGCTCGACGCAATCGTGCGGTGCCCCGGCGGCGGTGATGGTGCGCAGTCCCGCGAACCGTCCTATGCCGTGATCGACGTGGACGACGAAATCGCCGGGCATCAGGCTGGAGGCCTCGGTCAGGACATCGGCGCCGGAGCGGGATTTCTTTCTGGGGCGCGCGTAGCGGTCACCGAGTATGTCCTGCTCGCCGATTATGGCGAAGTCCGCGGTCTCGAAACCGCTCTCGATACCGAGGATGGTAACGGCGACCTCGCCGGCTTTAAGCGTCGCGATCTCCGCGAATTCCGCCGTCTCGCGCACGTTCTCCCAGCCGTGGCCATGCAGCATATCCGACATCCGCCCGCGCGAGCCGTCGCTCCAGCAGGCAATCGCAACCTTCAGGCCCGCGCCGTTCAGCTTGCGGATGTGGGCGACCAGCGCATCGAAGACATTGGTCTGTTCGTTCTGGCGCTCGGGCGCGAAGTCCCTGCCCTTGCGCGCGCCGGCATCGATGATTTTCGCGCCACCTTCGGTTTCGGGCACCTTGTAGGGACTGAGCGACACAACGCGCCGGCCGGCAAGCTGTCCCTGCCATTCGTCTTCGGCTAGGTAGAGCGTATCCGGCTCAACCGGCCTGTAAGGGGCCGCATCGTGACGGCTGCCTTCATCGAGCGCCGCCCTGCGGGCCTGGAAGTGATCGCGGATCTGGGCGTGGCGCTCGCCATAGGCCTCGCGCGCCAGCGGATCGAGACAGACCGGCGCATCGCCGGCATAGTCGAAGATCGTTTCCAATCCGGAGTAGAACAGCGGCAGCCAGTGCTCCATCCCCTGATGGCGGCGTCCCGCCGAGATCGCCTCATAGACCGGATCGCCCGATGCCGTCGCGCCGAACGCGGAGCGGTATCCGGCGCGGAAATTGCGGATTGTCTCCTCGTTGAACAAAACTTCGCTCAACGGCACGAGATCAAGGTTCTGCGCCTGCGACGTGGTGCGCTGGGTATCGGGATCGAAGGCGCGGATGGTTTCCAGGGTATCGCCGAAGAAATCGAGCCGGACCGGGGCTTCGGCACCCGGCGCGAACAGATCGAGGATACCGCCACGCACGGCATATTCGCCGTTCTCGCGCACCGTGCTGGTGCGCATGAAGCCGTTGGCTTCCAGCCACGTGACGATGTTGGCGATATCGACCATCTGGCCGGGGCGAAGCGCAAGCGCGGCACCCTTCACCAGATCGCGTGGCAGCATGCGCTGCATCATCGCGCCGACGGTAATCGCAAGCACGACCGGTCTCTTGCCGACGCGTGGCGCGGCAAGTTGCGCCATGGCGGCAAGCCGCTGCGACAGAAGCGCCGCCGTCGGCGACACGCGGTCATATGGCAGGCAGTCCCAGCCGGGCAACGTGATCACTTCGACATCGGGCGCGAAGAACGCGGATGCTTCCGCAAAGGCGGAGAGACGCTGGGCATCGCGGGCGACAAAGACCGTATCCGCCGCGCCCGTTCCCGCATTCTGGCGCGCAAGATCGGCAACGATGAGCGCGTCGTAGCCTTCCGGCACGCCGGCGACGACGGTCTCGCCGGGGCCGGAGCCGAACTGCAAGGCCTTCGCCTGCTGCTGTGATGCACGCGCTGTGGCGGTCATAAGTCCGGTCCGGCTCAGAAAATCGGGGGCTGGTTGAGACTGAAGTCGCGCAACTGGCGGAAGACAGCCGTGTCCTGTTCGGGCGGAACGGGCTTCGCGCCGGTCACCCACTCGAAAAGATCGGTGTCCTGGCAGTCGATCAGCGCCTCGAACATCTCAAGATCGGTCTCCGGCATATCCACCAGCCTGTCATCGGCGAAACGCCCGATCATAAGATCCATCTCGCGCGTGCCCCGGCGCCAGGCGCGGATCAGAATACGCCGCCTGCGCGGATCGAGCTGGGAACTGGATAGCGTGGTGCCGGTCATGACCGCCGATCATGGTTTGGAAGCATGTGCGGCAGACATAGCGCCGCGATGGACAATCCGCCAGCCAAAGAGCGCGTCAACGCGGATTTTTCATGCCTGTGCCGGCGATCCGGCCGCGCAAGCCGCCCTTACACGCGCTGTCCCAGCGTCAAATTTGAGCCACAGTATGACCCTATTCGGTGCGTCCGGGGGGCTATGGCATTTACGGGGAGTACTGCCATGGCCGTAGGTACAGTGAAGTTGCGTAACGCCGCGCCGGGGGTTTCGGCGCCAGTCCATACATCCTTCCCGCCTTCCTCAAGCTCGACAATCCTTTCAGACACAACCGACAGCGAACGCGATGGCTTCAACCGTCTGCGCGAGGCGATGGGCGAAGTCGAGCGGCTTGAGCAGGTAGGCACTGAAGACAGCAATCAAGACGACACCGGTCACGGCAATGACTGGCCGGCCTATCCGCCGATCCATGATGAGACGCCCGATGCGCAATGCGCGCATGCATCTCTGGAAGAAGAACTGGCGGCAAGCCTTGCGGCCAGCACGTCCGGATCGCCGGACAATGCCGATCCCGTGCAACATCTCGAGCAGGTCTGCCGCGCGGCGGTTGCTCCTGAAGAGGACTGTCCGCCGACCGAGCAGTCCACGCCGCCGCGCCAAAACCAGCATATCGACGTGCTTGCAAGGCAGGCAGGTACGCACGGTTCGCAATACCCGGTGCCGCTGCGGCGCGAAACGCTCCACCGGCAGCACGGGTCCACATCGATCCTGTCGATTATCGCCTGGGTCGCCCTGCCCGCCGTTGTCGCAAGCCCGCTTCTGATCTCCGGTCCGGGCGAACCACCCGCCCGGCAAGCGCAGACACAGGTACAGGCGCGGGAAGAGCCGGCTGTCCGTGCGGACCGGCAACTGGCGCTTGCTGCCATATCGGGCCGGATTCAGGCAACCGGGACGCCTGAGGGCGAGGCCGTCCCGCCACCCGCCGCAAGCCTTGAACCCGCCGCCCTTCAACAGCCGGGACAGGAGGCGGATGCTCCGCCCCGCTTCCCGGCACCAACGCCCAAGACGGCGAGACTAGATGCCGGGCACACCGTGACAAGGCGCGACCCGGTTCAGGTCGCCTCCGCGGTAAACGCCGTTCCAGCCCTCTCCAGCCTGCCATCGCAGACCCGTGCAGACCTGCAGTCGCGGCTTGAGGGCGGGGAATGCCTGTCCTCGGCAATGCCCGCGGTGCTCGGGCATGTACCGGTCGTGGCGATGCGCGACATGATCCGGCTGCTCGAAGGAGACTGCCGATGATGCGCGCAGCCAGCCTTTTGCTCGTCCTGCTCGCGCTTCTTACGCCAACGCGCGCAATCTCCCAGACCGTCGAGACGAACATGATGACAGGCGGGCCGAAGGGAACCTACATCCAGATCGGCCGCGATATCGCCGCGCTCAGCAGGGAGTGCGGCCGCAACCTGGTCGTTCAGGAAAGCGCCGGATCGCTCGAAAACCTGATCGCCGTCAAGAAACGCACCTTCACCCAGTTCGGCATCGTCCAGTCCGACGTGCTGGAATATGTGAGCACCTATGCCGGGTCCGATCCCGATCTGGCCCGCGCCATTCTCGGCGTCCGCAGCATGTTCCCCCTCTATAACGAGGAGGTGCATGTGCTGGCGAAATGGGACATCAACAGCCTCGGAGAGCTTGCCGGGCGCAAGGTGGCGATCGGGGTTACCGACAGCGGCACCTATCTGACCGCGACGCTGATCCTCGATATTCTCCAGGTGCAAGGCGTCGAGAAGGTCCTTGCCGGTTCTGTCGATGGACTCGACATGCTCAAACGCGGCGAGATCGATGCCATGTTCTATGTCACCGGGGCGCCAGCCAGCCTGTTCTCCGATCCCGAAATCGACGGCGCGCGCTTCCATCTCCTGCCGATCACCGAGAAACCGCTTCTGGCCACCTACAACAAGGCACAAATCGCCGGCGGCGTGTATCCGTTCCAGCCGGAGCCGGTCGATGTGGTCACGGTCAAGGCGGTGCTGATGACCTTCGATTACCGCAAAGACAAGAACGACTATCACCAGGGCAACTGCAAGGCGGTTGCCGACATCGCCAATATCATCGTCACCAACCTCGACCGGCTGCGCGAGAGCGGGCATCCGAAGTGGAAGAACGTCGACCTGTCGGCGCTGCCGCCGGGCTGGCGCGTCGGCGATTGCGTCAAGGACGGCATGCGCGCCGATTACCAGTTGTCCTGCCAGCGCGATACCGGCACGCTTGGCGCGGCACCGGCGCCCGCCGCCGAAGTTGTTGATCAGGAATATCTGAACCTGCTGAAGCAAAGGCTTGGCGATGGTGGCTGACCTGTGGCGCATGGCGCGCTACAAGGGATGCCATGCGGCCCGATATTCTCAATCCCCTGTTTGCGCCGGCGACCGGCCTGCCCGGCATCGGCGCGAAGACGGCTGACCTGCTGGAGCGGCTGCTGCCGCTGCCCGATGGTGTCGAGCCGCGCGTCATCGATCTTCTGCTGCTGCCGCCGTCGGGCTTCATCGACCGGCGCAACCGGCCAACAATCTCAGGGGCTGTTCCGGGCAGTCTCGCGACCATCGAGATCACCGTCGACAAGCACCAGCCCGCGCCGCGCAACAGCCGCGCGCCCTACCGCGTCCTGTGCCACGACGAAACCGGCAGCCTGACGCTGGTCTTCTTTCATGCGCGCGACGACTACATCCAGCGCGCACTGCCCGTTGGCGAGACGCGCTATGTCAGCGGCACGGTGGAAGCCTGGGGCGACATGCTGCAGATGGTTCATCCCGACCGCATCGTCGATGCGGAAGGTCTCGCCAAACTGCCCCCCGTCGAACCGATCTATCCGCTGACCGCCGGACTGAAGCGCGCGACCGTCGTACGTGCGGTCGAGGCGGCGCTGGAGCAATTGCCTGAACTCCCCGAATGGCAGTCGCGCGGCGTCATGGACAAGATGCAATGGCCGGCGTTCGGAGAAGCGCTTTCGCGCCTGCATAACCCGCACGTGCCGGAAGACGCAGCCGCCGAGGGCCTTGCCTGGCGGCGCATTGCTTATGACGAACTTCTCGCCGGGCAACTGGCGCTGATGATGGTGCGCAGGAAAACACTGAAGACCGCAGGCGTTGCGCGCGTCGGCACGGGTGAAAAAGTTCAGCAGATACTCGGCGCCCTGCCCTTCGGTCTGACGGGGGCGCAGGAGCGTTCCTTTGCCGAAATCGGCGACGACCTCGCGGGCACCGAACGCATGGTGCGGCTGCTGCAGGGCGATGTCGGCAGCGGCAAGACCGTCGTCGCGCTGCTCGCCATGGCGCAGGTTGCCGAAGCAGGTCAGCAATCCGCGCTGATGGCGCCGACCGAAATCCTCGCGCGGCAGCACTTCGCGACACTGTCCGCCTTTGCCGGGGCGGCGGGCTTGCGCGTCGCGTTGCTGACCGGCAAGGACAAGCAGAGCGAGCGCCGGGCCGTGCGCGAAGGCCTCGCCAATGGCGAGATCGATATTGCCGTCGGAACCCACGCGCTGTTCCAGCAGGATGTGGCCTTCAACGCGCTGGGGCTTGTGGTCGTCGACGAGCAACACCGTTTCGGCGTGCATCAACGGCTTGCGCTTTCGGCCAAGGGCGACCGGCCCGATTTCCTCGTCATGTCGGCGACGCCGATCCCGCGCACGCTGCTGCTGACGCTTTACGGCGACATGGATGTTTCGCGTCTCGACGAGAAACCGCCGGGCCGCCAGCCGATTGCCACGCGCGCCCTGCCGGACGACCGTATCGACGATGTGATCGCCGCCATAGGCCGGGCCATCGAGGCCGGCAACCGGGTTTATTGGGTTTGCCCGCTGGTTGCGGAAAGCGAGCAGGTCGATGCAGCGGCCGCGGAGGAACGCTTCGCGTCGCTGTCACAGGTCTTCCCCGGCAAGGTGGCGCTCGTTCACGGACGGCAGGACCAGAACGCCAAGCAGGCCGCGCTTTCGGGTTTCCAGTCCGGCGAAACGCCGGTGCTGGTGGCAACCACCGTGGTGGAGGTCGGCGTCGATGTGCCGGAAGCGACCGTGATGGTGATCGAGCATGCCGAACGCTTCGGCCTTGCCCAATTGCACCAGTTGCGCGGGCGCGTCGGGCGCAGCGACCGCGCGTCATCCTGCCTGCTGCTCTACAAGCCGCCGCTGGGCGAGACCGCGCGGGCGCGTCTTGAAGTCATGCGCGAGACCGAGGACGGCTTCCGCATCGCCGAGGAAGACCTGAAGCTGCGCGGCGGCGGCGATGTGCTCGGCACGCGGCAATCCGGCATGCCCGGCTTCCGGCTGGCGCAGCCTTCAATCCATCTCGACATGCTGGAAATGGCCCGCGACGACGCCCGCCTGATCATGGAAACCGATCCTGACCTGACGGGCGAACGCGGGGATGCTCTACGCGCCCTGCTCTACCTGTTCGACAGGGATCATGCGGTGCGGCTGCTGGCGTCAGGGTGAAGGCTGAGCCACTCAAGCAAACGGCACGGCGCCCGTTCCCGGCGGGAGCTTGGCTTTTTCCTCCGGCTCGACGTGGATGATGATGCGGACGTCGTCGATTTCGGCGCGTAGCGCGTTTTCGATCCGGTCGCAGATCGCGTGGGAATCCCGTACCGTCATCTCAGCATCGACGACAAGGTGAAACTCGATGAATGTGGCGCGGCCCGCGATGCGGGTCTTCAGGTCGTGAACCTCGAGCGCGCCGTTCGAGTTCGCCGAGATCACATCGCGGATGCGTATGTGCTCGACGGGATCGACCGCGCTGTCCATCAGCCCCTGGATCGACGAGCCGACGATCTTCCAGCCCTGCCAGAGGATGTTGATCGCAACCAGCAGCGCCAGGATCGGGTCGAGGATGTACCAGCCGGTCAAGATCGCCGCGCCTATGCCGACAAGCACGCCGACAGATGTGGCGACATCGCTCATGATGTGGTTGCCATCGGCAACGAGCGCGGGCGATTTGTCCCGCTTGCCGACGCGGATAAGGATGAACGCCCATGCGAAGTTCACCACCGCCGCCAGCGCATTGACCGCGAGACCGATATCGGGGGCTTCGATGGCCTTGGGAAACTGGATCGCGCGAACCGCTTCGGCAACGATCATGAGCGCCGCGACAATGATCAGCACGCCTTCGCCGACGGCTGAGAGATATTCAGCCTTGTGGTGGCCGTGCGGGTGCTCCTGATCGGCGTCCTTGTGCGACACCCTGACCGCGAAGTAGGCAAGGAAGGCGGCGATCACATTGACGATCGATTCCAGCGCGTCGGAATAAAGCGCGACCGAACCCGTGACGTGCCAGGCCACGAATTTCAGGGCCATGACCGTAAAGGCGATGATGATCGACCAGAAGGCGAGCCGGGCGACTTTTTGATTTCGTTTCATGGGCAGATTTAGTACGCCGCAATCGGCACGGCAGCAAACTTTGCGGCAGGCATACGAAAAGAAGATCCGAGGCCCGGGTTTCCGCTATTTGCGCGCGCTGATCAAGCCGTCTCTTTGCGCTTTTCCGCGACCTTAGCCTCGACGTGGGCCTTGGCCTCCTTCGGGTCCTTGAACGGAGGAATGACGAGGCCGGCGGAAATCGCCAGCTTGGCGCCTTCCTCGACTGTCATGTCGAGCAGCACGATGTCCTTCTGCGGCACGAACATGAGAAAACCGCTGGTCGGGTTCGGCACGGTGGGCATGAAGACCGACCACATGTCCTCGCCCTCGCCGACCCTGTGCAGCACCTCGCCGCGCGTCGCCGTCGAGATGAAGACAATGACCCAGGCCTCGCGGCGGGGAAACTCCATCAGGCCGACTTTTTCGAAACTTCCCTGCGACTGGCTGAGAACCGTTTCGAAAATCTGCTTCAGCGCCTTGTAGAGCGAACGCACAAGCGGCATGCGGTCGAGAAGCCCTTCCCCGAAGCGCAAAACGGTGCGCCCGAACAGGTTTGCGGTCAGCGCACCGAGCAGCGTGATGAACAGGATCGCCAGCAACAGGCCGACGCCGGGCACTGTGAACGGCAGATAGTTGTCCGGGTTGTAGTGACGCGGGATCAGCGGCTTGATCCAGGTATCGACCCAGGCGACGAATGACCACGTCAGATATGCGGTGATGCTAAGCGGCGCCGCAATGACAAACCCCGTGAGGAAGTAGTTGCGGAATCTCGTACCCAGCCCCGGTTTCTTCGGTGGCGCAGTCAATTGTTCAAGATGCAATGCCTCGCCGAGCGTGGGCTCGCCCCTGTTTTCCGCCCCGCCCTTCTTGCCGGCGGGTTCTTCTGTGGTCATTTACCTGCCTTCCGGTGTACCGCATCGAATTTCATGATTTGAGATTCTATCACGTCTGCGCCATTTGCATCCGGGGAAACCGTACCTCCGCCATCAACTTTTGGCGGAGTTTCCTGCAACGGCGTGACAGTTCCATAACGGTAGCGGCGAATGAACGCATCCAACGAACCGCAGAAAGACGGCCAAGGCGCCCAAGTGACGCCGAAATGGAAGCGGCATGCCTTCGCGTCCGCCGGTTTCCTGCTCGCTGGCATTGGCGCCGTCGGCCTTTTCGTTCCGCTGCTGCCGACGACGATTTTCATGATCATCGCCGCCGGCTGCTTTGCGCGGTCCTCGCCCGCGCTTGAGGCGCGCTTGATTGGCGACCCGCGTTTCGGGCCCCAGATCATGCTGTGGCGGGAAAAACGCGCCATCTCGCGCAAGGGCAAGACCGCCGCCGCCATCGGCATCACGCTTGGCGCAGTGCTGTTCGCGCTATCGGGAGCACCGCTGGTGTCGAAGGTCAGTACGGCAATCGTGCTGGCGGCGATTGCGGCATGGATCTGGATGCGGCCGGAAGTGTAAGCCCGCGCCGCCAGGGTAATGGCTGGCGGCAGGCATACGCCTTCATACTTGCGTCCGATTGTGGATAGCATGCGCGAGGGCCGGCCCGGCGGGCGGCAGGCAACAACGGTCAGGCCATCGAGATTGGACGGCAGCGAGGACAAACGCGCGTCACCGGGGTCGAATTGCGCGCTTTCGCCCGGGGGAATCGTTTTCGTCTGCGTACAAGGCGCGGGATTCACCTCGCCGGAAAGACAGAGGCCAACGGTGATCGGCTCGCCGCAAATGTTGGTGATCTCGCGCGGCTGAACTTCACCCAGCATGCCGCGCGTGCATTGATTGACGTCTGGGCGCAGCGACGCGCGCTGATAGCTGCCCGTCACATGAAACAGAAACGGCGGCAGCGCGGCAGCAATTGCGATCCCGGCCAGCAATCCACCCCAGAGCGGCACACGCGGACGCCTGCCCGGCCGGTGGCTAATGGCAAGCACGAAGAGCGCCACCAATGTGCCGATGAAGACCTGATCCGAAGAGATGAAAGGCAGTTCGGGAAGCCCGGGCGTGGCGCGCCAAGCCTTGGCCAGAATGACAAGCGTCCACGGGATGGCAAAGCCGCCCGCAATGCCGATCAGGCCCAGTTTCCAGGCCGGCAGGCGCGGCATGCCGGCACGCGCGCGCAACACGATTACGAACAGGATCGTCGAGATGCCGCTGAACACGGCGCCGGGAAGAAATTCTGGCATCTGGGCTCTATAGCTGTCCGGGCGTCAGCTACGCCCGTTCGCAGGCTGGCTTAGATTGCCGCCCGGTTCAATGGCTCCCAAATGCTGAAACTTCATTTTAGCACACAGTGCTGGAAAGAAAATATATCTTTATGATAAGATATATATTCGGGGGTCATTTAATCAGCGATACAAAATATCTAATTACGATATACCGCAGAAAGATACTTTATACCAAGAGAATTATACAGATTAGGGGCACTATATGTCAGACAAAAGCTTGTGGGATCATGCTGCAGAAACGCTTAAAGAGGTCTACGATTTCATTGTGGAGACAGGACAGAGCGTGATCGACAAGATTCTTGATGCGTTCAGCGGAGGCAGCGATTCCGACGATAGTTCTGACACCAATAGCGATAGTAGCTCGAACAGCCATTCTGACTCCGGCAACATCGCTGACTCGAGCAACGATTCCGGCTCCAGCAATAGCTCCGGCTTTAGCAGCGGTGGCGGGTATGATGGAAGCTGGCCGGACTAGTCAGCGAGCTGTCATTGAAGTCCGAGTTAGCCACGCCCCCACCTACTCCACCGTCACCGACTTCGCCAGGTTGCGCGGCTGGTCCACGTCCGTGCCCATGAACACCGCCGTGTGGTACGCGAGAAGCTGCACGGGGATCGCGTAGACGAGCGGCTGCACGAAGGGATCCATCTCCGGCATGGTGATGATCTCGGCGGCATGATCGCCGGCCGCGTTGGCGCCCTTCGCGTCGGTGATCAGGACGACGCGGCCGCCGCGCGCGGCAACTTCCTGCATGTTCGAAACCGTCTTGTCGAACAGCGGATCGCTTGGCGCCACCACGACGACGGGGGTTTCCTCGTCGATCAGCGCAATGGGGCCGTGCTTGAGTTCGCCCGCCGCATAGCCTTCGGCGTGGATATACGAGATTTCCTTGAGCTTCAGCGCACCTTCCAGCGCCATCGGATAGCTCAGGCCACGGCCCATGTAGAGCACGTCGCTGGCCTTGGCGAAGTCCTTCGCCATTGTCTCTATGTGGTCTTCCGCCTTAAGCGCGATAGACGCCAGGCGCGGCACCTCGATCAAGGCTTTCGACAGACGCGCCACTTCAGCGGCATCGAGATGTCCGCGCTCCTGCCCCGCCATCAGGGCCAGGGCCGCCAGGACCGAAAGCTGACAGGTGAACGCCTTCGTCGAGGCGACGCCGATCTCGGGGCCGGCATAGGTTTGCAGGACGGTTTCGGATTCGCGTGCAATCGTCGACTCGCGCACGTTGACGATTGCCAGCGTGTGCTGCTTCTCGCTCCGGCAATAGCGCAGGCTTGCCAGCGTGTCCGCCGTTTCGCCCGACTGCGAGATGACAATCGCCAGCCCGTCTTCCTTGAGCGGCGTCTCGCGGTAGCGGAACTCCGAGGCCACGTCGATGTCGACAGGGATGCGGGCATATTGCTCGAACCAGTATTTCGCCACCAGACCGGCGTAATAGGCGGTGCCGCAAGCGGTGATTGTGATGCGGTCGAGCTTTGCGAAATCAAACGGCAGCGCATCGGGCATCTTCACGGTGCCGGCCGCCATGTCGATATAGTTGGCCAGCGTATGGCCGATCACTTCCGGCTGCTCGTAGATCTCCTTGAGCATGAAGTGCCGGTGGTTGCCCTTGTCGACCAGCATGGCGGACGCAAGCGACGTCTGCACCGGGCGCAGAACTTCATTGCCCGCCTCGTCGCGAATGATGGCGCTATTGGCGGTGATCACCACCCAATCCCCGTCTTCCAGATAGGTGACGCGGTTGGTGAAGGGAGACAGCGCAATCGCATCGGACCCCAGGAACATCTCACCGTCGCCATGGCCGACAGCAAGCGGGCTGCCACGGCGCGCGCCGATCAGCAGATCGTCATGATCCTCGAAGATGAAAACCAGAGCGAATGCGCCCTCAAGCCGCTTCAGCGAAGCCGCGACCGCGTCTTCCGGCGACAGTCCCTTGCCCATCTCGTGGGCGACGATCTGGGCAATGACTTCGGAATCGGTCTCGGTTTCGAACTTCGCGCCGGCGGCGGCGAGTTCGTTCTTCAGTTCGCGGTAGTTCTCGATAATGCCGTTGTGGACGACGCCGACCTTGCCGGTGACATGGGGGTGGGCGTTGCCTTCCGTCGGTGCGCCATGGGTCGCCCAGCGCGTGTGGCCGATGCCGATGGTGCCGTTGAGCGGCAGTTCGGCAAGGCGGGATTCAAGGTTGCGCAGCTTGCCCTCGGCGCGCAGACGCGAAAGATGCCCCGCCTCAAGCGTGGCGATGCCGGCTGAATCATATCCGCGGTATTCAAGACGCTTGAGCGCATCAACCAGTCCAAGAGCGACCGGTTGCTTGCCGATAATCCCTACGATGCCACACATGCGAGTATCGAATCCTTACTCTCAGCCCCAACAGCTTTCCGGCATTCATGGACCGGGAGCCGGGACCCGGCAACTGACGTTTTGTTGCCGAATTTTACTTCGAACCGCAGCCTGCGTCGCGGCTCACTTCGCTTTATCCTTACTGCGCCAGCGCGCGACCCATCCGGGAATTTCGACCTGACGGGCGCGGCCGACGGCAAGCGTCTCCGCATCGACATTCTTCGTGATGACGCTGCCCGACCCGATATAGGCCCCATCGCCGATCCTGACCGGGGCGACCAGCGAGGAATTGGAACCGATGAACGCGCCCTCGCCAATCTCGGTTTTATGCTTGGAAACGCCATCGTAATTGCAGGTGATGGTGCCCGCGCCAATGTTCGCCGTCGCGCCGACGCTCGCGTCGCCGACATAGCTCAGGTGATTCACCTTGGCGCCCTCGCCAAGGTGGGCGTTCTTGATCTCGACGAAATTGCCGATACGCACCCGCGCATCCAGGTCAGCGCCCGGGCGCAGCCGCGCGTAGGGGCCAACCTGCGCATTCGCGCCGACATGGCAGCCCTCAAGATGGCTGAAGGCCCTGATCTCCGCGCCACTCTCGACGCTCACACCGGGACCGAAGACGACATTCTGCTCAACGATCACATCCATGCCGAGCTTCGTGTCGTGCTGCATGTAGACGCTTTCAGGGTCGCGCATCGTGACGCCTGACGCCATGGCGGCTTCGCGCAGGCGCTGCTGCATCACGGCTTCGGCGGCGGCAAGCTGGATCCGGTCATTGACCCCGCCGACTTCCGTTTCATCGGCGATACGCGACACCGTCTTCACATCGAGGGCGCGGGCAATCGCGACCGCATCCGTCAGGTAATACTCACCCTTGGCGTTATCGTTGCCGATCTGGTCCAGCAGGTTTGGCATCAGCTGGCCGGAAAAGGCCATGACGCCGGAGTTGCACAGGGTAATCGCGCGTTCGGATTCGCTTGCGTCCTTTTCCTCGACGATTGCCGTCAGTTCTCCCGCGTCGGTAACGAGGCGGCCATATCCGGACGGATTTTCCGCCTCGAAGCCGAGAACCGCGATACCGGCGCCTTCGTCAATCGCGGAAACCATGCGCTCAAGCGTCGCCGGCGTAATCAGCGGCGTGTCGCCGAACAGGACGACGACATGCTTGTAATCGGCCTTGAGGGCCTCGCGCGCGGCAAGAACCGCATGCGCCGTGCCCAGCCTGTCCGTCTGCACGAAGACCTTGCAGCCGGGGTGCATGGCGCGCGCGCAGGCCGCCACGTCCTCCCGGTCGGGGCCAATGACAACGGCAATATCCGCCTCCGCGCCCGCCGTTGCGGCCGCCATGACATGGGCCAGCATCTCGCGGCCAGCGATTTTATGCAGAACTTTCGGCAACGCGGAACGCATCCGCGTGCCCTCTCCTGCCGCAAGCACGACAAAAAGCGTGTCAGCCATATTCAATAAACTCCCAAACCCGCATGCTGGTCATACCGCGTCCGGGTAAACCCAGGGTTTTGAAATCAGGACCAATGCGGATGCGATGTACAGTATCGTTACCCGTTCGTTAACCGCCTTCGTGCATGGTGTGAAGCCGTGGAGCAACCGGACCGCAGCGGGACACCATGACAAAACAACAGCGCCGGCTCTATCGCACCGCCGGCATCTCAACAGCACCGACAAAACAGGCCCTCAAGCTGCGCAAGCGCATGGTCATGACCTGGGCCGCGCTGGCGGGCTTTGCCGCGGCGGCAGCCGTTTCAACGCTGTTGGGCGGCGGCAACGATAATGAAAGCATGATCACCGCCGAACTTCCGGCACAGCAAATGCCGGCATATGACGGTTCGCCGATGGTGACAGGCTCGACCGGAGCCGCCGGAAACACGCAGATCGCGTCGCTCAAGGCCGAGATCACGCAACTTCGCACCGCCGTACGCCGCGGCGAGATCGAAAAAAAGGCCCTGCTGAAACGCATCGCGGAAATGCGCGGGGACAGCCATGACCCCGTCGACGACATGGTGACAGGCAGCCTGCCGAAGGCCGTCGGCGGCACCAATGCGCCGGGAAGCGGCATTGCGGCCACACGAACCCCCTTCCCGCAGGCCCCCGCCCCGATGAACGCGGATGCGCCGGACGTGCGGATGCACGAGGCGCTTTCAAGATCGATGGCCGCGGAACTTGCCTACGCGCAGACGAAAGTGACCGAGACGCAGTTCGCCGTCGAAGTGGCTTCCGGCCAGACGCTGGCTGCGCTTCGCAACCAGTGGAATGGTCTGTCGCAGTCCCATCCCGCGCTGCTGAAGGATTTCGATCCCGTCATCAACGTGCGCGAGGATAACCGGGGCCTTTCCCTGCACCTGCTGGCGGGACCTGTGCGCAACGCGGCCGACGCCGTCGACATCTGCGCGCAACTGCGCGACACCGGCACCGTCTGCGCCGCCGTTCCCTATGACGGGCAGCGCCTTTTGGGGGCACGGTAGGCTCCACACGCCTGCTATTCCGAAATGACGGTTGCGCTTGAAACCCGCGCCGCCTAGCAAGCTGTACGAACAGCTTGGATACGGGCGGGATTCATGACGGAAGAAACACCAGCAGACGAAATGGCCAGGGCGCGCACGCGCGCCTATGCGGTCATGGTGTTTTCGCCGCTGTTCTTCTGTTCCAACCTGATTATCGGGCGCGCGGCCAACGAGGCCGTTCTGCCCAACACGCTCGCTTTCTGGCGCTGGCTGATTGCCTTTGCAATCCTGCTGCCGATAGCCCTGCCAAAGCTCAAGCGCCATGCCGGGACCTTTCGTCAGTATGCCCGCGAGCTTTTCCTGCTCGGGTTTCTCGGCATGGTCGTTTGCGGCTCGCTGGTCTATCTCTCGCTGCACTACACGACCGCAACCAACGCGACCCTGATCTACACATCCTCACCGGTTATCATCGTGCTGCTGGAATGGGTGTTTCGCGGCATACGCCCCAGCGCACGGCAGGCAATCGGCATCGCGCTCGCCTTCTGCGGTGTCGCGGTCATCCTGATGAAGGGCGACCTGCAGCGCCTCCTGTCGTTCCAGTTCAATCCGGGCGACATCGGCATCGCGGTGGCAGCTCTCGCCTGGGCGTCCTATTCCGTGCTGCTGAAGCGTTCGCACTTCAGGGACTTGCCGACAATCGCGCTGTTTTGCGTCATTACAGGCGCCGGCTGTGTCCTGCTGCTGCCGCTCATGCTCTGGGAACTGGTGATGTTCGACGCGTTCCCCCGCGAGACGAGCGCGTGGTGGAGCATCCTCGGCGTGGCGCTGATGGCATCCGTACTGGCGTACTCGAGCTTCCAGTACGGCGTGAAGGTTCTGGGACCATCGGTTGCGGGCATTTTCATGTATTTGCTGCCGGTCTATGGCGTGTCGATGGCGGTCATATTCCTTGGCGAGCAATTACAGGCCTTTCACATAGCCGGTTTTCTATGCGTCGCCGCCGGCGTTGCTCTCGCCACCCTGCCCTCGAGATTCCTGTCTTGAACCGGCCCGCTGCAATGACCATCTGACCACTGATGCATTGTGGCGACACTTGCGCGTAAAGCGCGGCAAGTCCGATGTGAGGCTTGCCGATACGGAAAGACCGGGGCATTCTCCCGCAAAATAGCGATTGATGATGCGGCATGCTGGCGCAACATAAGGCGAAAATGCCCAAAGCCGGCAAAACGAACGGACCTTTCATGCGTGTTGTAACGGGAACCCTGCTGGCCGGGATCGCCGCTTCCGCGGCCTTTGCGGGCGCCGCGCAGGCACAGGGGTTGAGCCCCGATTACACGGCCGCCTTCGAAGCGCGCGTCGCCAATCCCAATAATACTTCGATCCTTGGCACGTTCATCGACATCGCCGTGCGCGAAGGCCAGTACGACCAAGCGCTTTCGACGACCGAACAGCACCTCATCGCCCATCCCCGCGACGCCAAGGCGCGGCTGATCGCGGGCCGCCTCTACAACCACCTCGGCTCGTACGAACTTGCCCGCCGCCAGGTCAACCATGCCCTTGAAATCGGAACGCTTTCGTCCGAGGAGACCAAGCAGGCGCAGGATCTCCTGCGGCGCATCGAGAGGGCGTTGAGCGGCTGGACCGGCTCGATTGCCGTGACCGGTGGCGTGCGCTCCGAATGGATCGACTTCAGCGACGGCAGCGACCGGGACGATGTCAGTCCCTTCGGCCGGATTTCCGGAACGCTGCGGCAGGACCTGAAGAACGCGACGCGCGATGCGATCATCTATTCCGGCGTCATCGAGGGCACTCGGCGTTTCTTCGACGTGGACCTGTCCTCCACCACCGGCGAGCAGGATCATTTCCGCGGCCGCGCCGCGATCACCTGGGACAAGGGGCTGCCTGACAGCGGCATCGATTCCCTGCGCATGCTGCTGAGCGGATACGTGCGCGGCGAAAGCTTCGATTCGGATACGGATGAGACCGAATATGGCGGCTCGCTGCGCTTCACAGCCCGGCCGACAGTGGATTCGTTCGTATATGCCGGCGTCAGCTACGGGTGGCTCGATGGCTCGCAAAGCGTTCTGGCAGATGAGCGTTTCAACTGGGAAGCGGGTTTCAGCCACCGGCTGACCGGTACTTTGTCGGCCGGCGTCGCGGTCAAAGGCAGCCAGGATTACGACAGTGGCGACAAGATCGGCGAAGCGACCCAGGTCGAGGCAAGCATCGGCGGCGTTGTCTATTCCATCCCCGGGCGTCTGGTGTGGACGCACAAGCTCGGAGTTGCCTTCGGAGAGCGTGAATCGCCCGATCTCTCGCTGGGTCTGCCGGCCATGGTCAACACCGATTTCTGGCAAATCAGCTCGCAGCACGACTTTCAGCTCAGCGAGAAGCAGTACATCAGCTTCGGCCTAACCTACACCGAGACCGACTACGATAACGGAACCGCTCTGGACCGCGACACGCTTGAAGCTGTCCTCAGCTACACCCACATCTTCAACTGATGTGACTTGAGCGCCGGCAGGAGCACGCCATGAATATCCAGAAATGGTCCGCAGGTTTTCTCTCCGGACTGCTCGCCGTGTCGATGACGGCAGGCGGCGCTCTGGCTGCGGCGGTCGGAACCACCACCGCCTATCAGACCAACATCGTGCGCAACAATGCGGGAACGATCGGCGTAGGCGCCGACATCTTTCTTGGCGACCGCCTGAAGAGCAATTCCACCGGCCTTGGCATGATCGTCTTCGACGATGAATCGAGCGCCAAGATCGGCCCGAATTCCAACCTAACCATTGACGAGTTCGTCTACAATCCCGGCTCGCGCAGCGGCAAGATCGGCATCAGCGTCAAAAGCGGCCTGACACGCTTTTATGGCGGCCAGGTCTCCAAGGGCGGAACGATGCAGATCACCACGCCGCACATGGTGCTTGGCGCGCGTGGCGGCATCATCGAGGTTGTGGTGCTCAACGGGATCACGATTGCCATCCTGCGCGCCGGCCGGATGACCTGCGAAGTCAATGGCGTGCGCAAGGTGGTGACGAACCCCGGCTATGCCTGCACGTCGGAAGACGGCGAACTGAAGGTCGGTTACGGCGGCATCGATCCGTTCCCGATCCTTGACAGCATCGACCAGGTGGCGGGAACCGGCGTCCCCGGATCGCCCGGCGGCGGCATAGACATTTCCGCATTCTGCGCGTCTGCCATTGGCGCGAACCTGTCGGCATGCCAGTCCACCGACGGCTCGCTTCCCGGCTACGTGATCGAGTTCCCCGACAGCGGCGGCTCAAGCAACCCTCCGACCGAAAGCGGGTGCACGTATATTTATTCCTGCAACTATCATTACAAGTCGGGACCGTAGCGCCGGGAATTGACGGTCTACATGCCCGCTATCCTGCGCCACAACGGCGTTCACTGGCTGACAGGGATTCTCGTCGCGGGTGTTCTACTGGCCGGTCATATCCTGTTTGACCGTCAGCTTGAGTCCATCCGCGCCGTCACGTTCGACCAGTACCAGCGCCTTTCGCCACGGCCTCCATCCGAAAGCCCGGTTGTCATTGTCCGCATCGATGACGCCAGTCTTGCCGCATACGGGCGCTGGCCATGGAACCGGGCCAAGGTCGCGGAACTCGTGCAACAGATAGCGGATCAGGGCGCTGCCGTTATCGGTATTGATGTCCTGTTTCCCGAAGCCGATGGCAGCCAGAGCGGGTTGCTGGGCGACTCTGTTCTGGCCGATGCGCTGGAACGCACGAACTCCGTCCTTGCCGTCAGCCTTGGAAACAACACGACCACACATGAAGCCGCGCCGAAGGCAGGCTGGTCCGTGGTTGGCGATATCCCCGAGGAACTGCCTGGCTTTTCCGGCCTGATCGCCTCCCTGCCCCAGTTCAACGATACGGCAAAAGGCCTCGGCGTCATTCGCGCCGTGCCCGATACGGACGGCGTTCTGAGACACCTTCCGGTCGTGTGGCTGCGAACGCCGCCGGGCACGGTTCAAAGCCCCGACACGCGCGGCATCCAGATCTGGCCATCCTTCGCGCTGGAACTCGTCCGGCTTTACGCCGGAGAAGCCGGTTTCGTCGTGCGCATGGCTGGCGGCGGGTTCGACGCGCTGCGTATCGCCGGCACAACCATAGACCTGTCGGAAACCGGGACGGTTCGGCTGTGGGAATCCTCCGGAGCCCCGAAGTCGGTCTCCGCTGCAAGCGTTATGCAAGGCGATAGCGTTGCCGCGCTTTCCGGGTCGATCGCGATCATATCGCCCGATGCGGTGGGGATTTCCGACTATCGCGTCACGCCGACTCGGCCCGCGCGCGCAGGCGCGGAAGTGCACGCATCCCTGATCGACCAGATGCTCGCCGGCGCGTATCTTGAGGACATGCCGAACGCGCGCGGGCTGGAACGCGGCTGGTTTATCACCGCAGCGCTCGCGACCATCCTGCTGTCCGGGGTGTTTGCCCGGCGCATATGGACAGGTCTGCTGTTTTCCGCGGTCCTGTTTGTCGTGCCTTTTGCCGCCGGTTATCTCGCTTACCTGCATTGGGGCGAATTGCTGGACCCGGTCCAGCCGGCATTCGGCATATTCCTGGTGACGGCTTTCGAGGGCTACACGCAATACCGCCGCAGCGAGGAAAGGCGCGGCGTGCTGGCACGCCAGTTCGGGCAGTTTCTTTCGCCCGCCGTCGTCCAGCGGCTTATGAAGTCCAATACAGACGCGCTTCTGGGCGGTGAGAAACGCGAAATCTCGATCCTGATGACCGACATTCGCGGCTTCACCAACCTGTCGGAAAAACTCGACGCCGACAAACTGATCGCCATCGTCAACCACTTCCTTGGCATCGCAACGGAAGAGATCCTCAACCGCGACGGGACCATCGACAAGTTCATGGGCGATGCGGTGCTGGCCTTCTGGAATGCCCCGCTCGACCAGGACGATCACCGCGCCCGCGCGCTTTCCGCCGCGCAAGCGCTGATTGCCCGCGTCGCATGGGAAAACGACCGGCTGGTCGAGCGCGGACTTGAACCCATCCGCATCGGTGTCGCGGTGGAAAGCGGTGTCTGCTCGGTCGGAAACTTCGGCTCCGAAAGGCGTTTCGATTACACCGCCGTCGGATCGCCGGTTAACCGCGCCGCCCGGCTTGAATCGGTCACCAAGAAGCTCGGTATCCCGCTCGTGCTCGGACCGGAGTTTGCGAAGAACCCGCCTGTTGAACTGTTCCAGGCGGGCGCTTTCGAACTTCAGGGCATCGAGGGTGAGACGCCTGTCTACACGACATCGGATTACATGCACCGCGACAGTTGAGCACCGCGACACTTGAAAAGTGTCGCGGTGTGTGTTTTTGCCGCAAATCCGGACGGAAAACCGGTGCCCCGTTTCACGGAAAACGATTCACTGGATCGTTTTCTTTCCGCTCAACTCCTGGATTTGCTCTCTTTATCAGACGCAAATCCGGGCGGAAAACCGGTGCCCACTTTTCCTGGATTTGCTCCGATCAGTTCTGCGACGTCAGCAGCGGCGAGATGTTGCGGATCGTCACGCGGCGGTTGCGCTGTTCGGCGGCCTCCGTCTGAACCTTCAGGAACTGCTCGCCGTAGCCTTCCGTGACCATGTTCTCGGGCGGAACCCCGAAGGCGTCGGTCAACACGCGGGCAACGGATTCAGCACGCCGGTCGGACAGGATGAGATTGTCCACGTTCGAACCAACCGCATCGGTATGCCCTTCAACGAGGAACAGCGCGCCGGGGTTCTGGTCGATCACATCCAGCATGCCGCCGGCAATGGCGGCGAGATCATCCACTTCGGACGCGCGCACCGCCGCGCTGCCGAAGGCGAAGGTGATCGTATCGAGATCGACACGGCGCACAATGTCGCGCAGGCGTTCGTTCTCACGCACATCCCGCAGGGTGTACCCGCCCCGCACCTGCTCGACGGGCGGCGCCAGGAATGTCTGGCGGACAGCACGCCGGTCGGCGCGGCGACCCGAGACAATGTAGTTGTCGCGCGGCACATCCACGCGAAGCGGCGGAAGGCGGCGGCCATAGTCCACGCGCTGCCTGTCGTCGCGGTCGTCACGCTGATCGAACAGCACCACGCGCTGGCCATTGGGGAACTGCTTCACGCGGCGCAGGACATAGCCGCCGGGATCGCGGACGGTGATGATTTGCACACCGTTGCGGCGCGTGACCGTTTCACGGGTGCGGCCACCGCGCAGCTGTTCGATCTGAACATCCGCGCCATCACGGCGGAAGCGGTCACTGTCGACGGACCGCACATAAATGTCGCCGTCACGCTCGACTACGAACCGGTCGCCGCGATCATCGACGATCCTGCCGCCGAGAAGCGGCACAAGGGCTCCCACGGCCGCACCGGCGGCGGCGGCGCCAAGAAGCTCGCGGCGGCGCTTGCGCGCCTCCTCACGGCTTTTTTCCTCGGCCTTGCGCAACTGCTGGCGCTGGGTGTCCGTCATCTGATCGGGCACAATCGCGGGAGGCGCTTCCTTGGCCTCCTCGATGATCTGCTCAACCGGCTTTTCGGCCAGAGGGGCGGCCTGCGGGCTCGCATCCGGACCGGAAGCCTGTTGCTCCGCACCGGGCTTCTTGCGCTTGCGGGGCTGTTCGGCCGTCTGCTCGGGCGCGGCCTGCTGTTCTGCCGCCGGGGCCTGTTCCTGGGGCTGTTCCGCCTGCTGCTGGGGAGCCGGTTCCTCTTGCTGTGGCTGTTCGGCTTGCTGTTCAGGGGCCGGAGCCTGCTGCTCAGGGGCAGCCTGCTGTTGCGGCTCGGGCTCTGCGGGAGGCTGTTCGGGCGCGGCCTGCTGCTGAGGTTCGGGCTCGGGCGCAGGTGCCTGCTCAGCCTGCTGCTGTTCCGCCGGCTGTTCCGTCGCGGGCGGCGCTTCAGCCGCCTCGGGTTGGGGCTGCGGCTCCGGCGGGGGTGCGGGCTGCTCAGCCGCAGGCTGCTCGGCGGCGGGCTGTTCCTGCGCCTGCTGCTCGGCGGCCGGCTGCTCCTGTGTCTGTTCCGTGGTCTGGGCGTATGCGCGCGCCGAAAAGCCCGGCATCGCGGGCAATCCCGCCTGTGCCAGAACCAGGGCCATGGCTGTCGCTGTCGTGAAAATTCCGCGCTTCATGAAGTGCTCCTGTAAAAACCTCGTCGAACAGGCAAACGGCTTGCCCGCCGCGAAGTTCCCTTCACACGGAATCAACGGCCCAAACGCGGATATTTCGCGGCGTAAACCCGCCGCAATTGAGTCATCGGATAAAATTCAGCGGCGAGACGCGGCTCAATCCACGCGCGCGACAACGCTCTTGAGCTTGCAATAGCTCTTCAGGCCCTCAATGCCCTTCTCGCGGCCAAAGCCGGACAGCTTGTTGCCGCCGAAGGGCACTTCGATGCCACCGGCGAAATACTCGTTGATGAAAATCTGCCCGGCATCGATATCGCGCGCCATCCGCAGCGCGTTGGAGATATTACTGGTGTAGATTCCCGCGACCAGGCCGTACTGGCAATCCGCCGCCATCGCCAGGGCGTGTTCGGGATCATCCGCGATCTGCACCGTCAGGACGGGCCCGAAAACCTCCTCACGCACCAATTCATCGTCCGGCGGACGGTTTCCGACGATGGTCGGCTCGTAGAACCAGCCCAGCCCCGTCTCCGGATCGGTTGCCGCCGCACCGCCGGTAACGATCTCCGCGCCGCGGTCACGCGCCCGGTCGATGAAACCGCCGATCTTGGCGAGATGTTCCGCCGAATTCACCGGGCCAAGCTTGGGATCGCGCAGCCCATGGCCCATGGAAAGCTGACGCGCGCGGTTTGAAAGCTGCTCGACGAAGGTATCGTGAATGCCGCGTTCGATCACCAGCCGCGACCCGGCCGAACAGATCTGGCCGGCATGTTCGTAGATTGCGCCGAGAACGCCGGTCAGCGCGCTTTCCCGGTCGCAATCGTCCAGCACGACGACCGGAGACTTGCCGCCAAGCTCCAGCACCAGACGGGTGACATGATCGGCGGCCGACCGCATCACCGCCTGCCCCGTTGTGACGGAGCCGGTGAAGGTGATCTGGTCGATACCGGGGTGGGCGACGAGCGGCGCGCCTGCTTCCCTGCCCGTCCCGGTCACAACGTTGCAGACACCGTCCGGCAGTCCGGCCTTCGACAGCAGCTCGGCCAGCAGGAGCGCCGAGAACGGCGTCGTCTCCGCCGGCTTCGCGACGACCGTGCAGCCCGCCGCAAGCGCTGGCGCGATGCCGCGCGCAGCTGTCGAAATCGGGAAGTTCCACGGGATGATCTGGGCGCTGACGCCGACCGGCTCGTAGACGCTGTAGCCGAGATAGTTGCGCGGCAGCGGGAAGGTATCGCCCTGCAGCTTGTCGCAGGCGCCGGCGTAATACTCGAATGCGCGCGCCGCGCCGTTCACATCGCCGCGCGCCTCGTTGAGCGGCTTGCCGCTGTCGATGCTTTCGACGATTGCGATGCGTTCGGCATCCGCACGGATCATTTGCGCCGCGCGGGTCAGGATACGCCCGCGCTCGGCAGGCGCGGTATCGCGCCACACGGTCTGAAACGCCTGGCGCGCGCTTGTCACCGCCCGGTCGATATCTTCCGCCGTGCCGGCGGCAAATGTTGCGAAAGCCGCGCCGCGCCCGGCGTCGAAGCTTTCCATAGTGACGCCGCCAGCGGACGGGGTAAACTTGCCCGCAATGAAGTGGCCCCCGGGCAGCCCTTCGACAGGCTTGCCTGCGAGTATCGCCTCAATATTCATGATCCACTCCGTCCTGGGCTACTCAGCGGTGCTGATCTGGTAGCTGGCCTTGTCCAGCCATTCCGGGCTGACCTCGACGCCCCAGCCTGGTGCATCGGTCACGGTCGCCTTGCCGTCCGTGATCACATAAGGGTCGGAGGTGTAAAGCCCATCCTGCCAAGGATAATAATCCAGCCCCTCGATCGAGAATTCCAGATATTTGCCGGCATTCGGGATCGATCTCAGCAGGTGCATGGTGAAAATCGTCACCATCGACATGTTCGCCGCGTGCGGCGTGATGGGCATGCCGGCTGCCTCCGCCATGCGGGCGACCTTGAGCGAGCGCGAGATGCCGCCGAGATACAGGACATCGGGCTGCAGCACATCGACGATCCTGCCATCGATCATGCCCTTCCAGTTCGCCATCATGCAGTCCTGCTCGCCGCCGGTGACATCGATGTCGAGCGCGTCCGTCACCTGTTTGGTCTGCTCGAACTCCCAATAGGGGCACGGTTCCTCATAGTGAGAGATGCCATGGTCCTGCAGCAGATGACCGACCTCGATTGCGCGCCCCGGCGAGAAGCAGGAATTCGCATCGACCAGCAGCGCCACGTCGTCGCCGAGCGCCTTGCGGATCGTTGGCACGATCTCCTCGGTGCGTCCCGGCCATTCGTCACGGTCGCGGCCGACCTCGGCCCCGACGCGGAACTTGAAGGCATCGAAACCGAACTCGTCACGCAGCCGGATAAACCGTTCGGCTTCGTCTTCCGGCGTGATGTCGCGTTTCATCGATGAGGCATAGGCGCGGAACGTGCCCGGCGAGCCGCCGATCAGCTCGCAGACCGGCTTGCCCTCGATCTTGCCGCGCATATCCCACAGCGCGGTATCGACGCCGCCCATGGCGCGGCGCAGGTATGAACCGGGGAACTTGTGCTCGCGGTCGCGGACAAGTTCGAGGATCGCGTCGATGTCGAAACAGTCCATTCCGAGCGCGTAAGGCGCGACCTGCCGGTGCACCACCTGCGCGGTGATGTCTGCGTAGTAGGGCGCGACCTGCCCCCAGCCTTGCGAACCATCCTCGGCGGTGGCGCGCACGAAGCAGACGAATTCATTGGTAAAGGTCTCGATCGTCTTGAGCTTCATGGTCTCTCACCCGGACGTATTCTTGGCTTTGTGTGAGGCTGTTGGAAAATTGGCATAGTTAGAATATCCATTTAGCGAACTTGTACAGACCAATTTCGGAGATTGCCGTGAAGCAGGCATCCGGCGCCTTGTTGAGCGCGATCAATCTGGATCGCAATTCGCGCCGCAGCATCAGCGTCCAGCTCTACATGGCGTTGCGCGACATCATCCTGTCGGGCGGCTTGCGCACCGGCGAGCGCCTGCCCGCAACGCGGACGCTGGCGCGCGAAACCGGGGTATCGCGCACAACAGTGATCGACGCCATCGACAGGCTGGCAGCCGAGGGCATGGTGGTCAGCCGTGTCGGCGCCGGCACCTATGTCAGCGAGACGCTGGAGCATCAACGCACGCCCGCGCCTGCCAACATCGACGAACCGCCCAAGGACGATGCGCCGCGCCTGTCCGGCATCGTCACCGCGCGTGAGCACGATTACGCCCGCCGCACCTGGCTGCCGCATGAAGCGCGCGCCTTCGTCACGGCGCTGCCAGCGCTCGACGCCTTTCCCATGGCGCATTGGGCGCGGCTGTCCGCCCGCCACCTGCGCGGTGAGCGTGGCGCGGTCATGGGCTACGGCCAGCCGAAGGGGCTCGAGGCCCTGCGCCGCGCGATCGCGACCCATCTCGGCGCCATGAAGGGCATTAAGTGCAACGCCGAGCAGATCTTCATAACCTGCGGCGCACAGCACGCCTTCTCGCTGATCGGGCGGCTGTTCCTGAACCCCGGCAGCAAGGTCTGGATGGAAAATCCCGGCGCCTCCGGCGCACGCAACGCGCTCGTTTCGGAAGGCGCGGAGATGGTGCCGGTCGATGTCGACAGCGAAGGGCTTGTGGTTTCAGACGGCCTCGCAAAGGCGCCCGGCTTCCGGCTCGCTTTCGTGACCCCGTCGCACCAGCAGCCGCTCGGCCATGTCATGTCGCTTCAAAGACGGTTCGAACTTCTCAAAGCCGCCGAAGCCTCTGAAGCGCTCATCATAGAAGACGACTACGATGGCGAGTTCTACTACGGCAACGTCGCCCAACCGGCCCTCTACGGCACGGATACGCAGGGCCGCGTTCTTTATGTCGGAACTTTCTCCAAGTCGCTGTTCCCCTCGCTGCGGCTTGGTTTCATCCTCGTGCCCGAACGCATGATCGCGGCCTTCGACCGGATGTTCCAGCTCTGGGCAAGCGTGCCTTCAACCGCGACGCAGGCCATCGTCGCCGACTTCATGGACGAAGGTCACTTCGCAACGCATATCCGGATGATGCGCCGGCTCTACAAGGCGCGTTACGAAGCGCTGATGGAAGCAGGCCGCTCCCTGCCCGGCAGCATCCGCCTGCACGAAACCATCGGCGGCTTTCATACCCATGCCGATCTGGCGCCGGGCATCGACGAGCACACGGCCGTCGCGCAAGCAGCGGAAAAAGGCGTCGTCCTCGCCCCTCTCAGCCGTTATTGCCTTAGCCCCATCAGTCAATCAGGTCTGGTGCTGGGCTTCGGCACCGCCGCGCCGGAAGACATCAGGCGCGGCATGAAGGTCCTGTGCGGCCTGCCGGCGCTGAGCTGATATTGGCCTGATCGTTTTGCGGAAATGGCTATCAGCAGCAGGCCATTCCCCTCCTAGGTTTGCCGCATACAAACAGCCGCATGGCGTTCGGGAAGGGACCGGCAATGCAAGTTATCGATCGCATCGAACTCTATCATGTGAACGCGCCCCTGCCCGCGCCGTTCGCGCCAAGCTGGATGCCCGGCCTCGTCAGGCACACGGTCTCTTTCTATCTCGTCCGCTTCATAACCGATGACGGCGTGGAAGGCTGGAGCGCTTTCACCGGTGCGGGCCGAGAGCGAGCCGGGCTGGGCGACAACCTTGCAGGGCTGTTTCTGGGACAGGATCCGGAAGACATCGAACGTTTAAGCGAGCGCATACACATCTTGGCGGTCGGAGGCAATTTCAACTGGTGGCTGGAACCCGCTTTTTGGGACATCAAGGGCAAGAATGCCGGCCTTCCGGTCTACAAGCTGCTCGGCGGCACCGACGATCGCCTCAGGCTCTACGCATCGTCAGGAGAGATCCGCGACCCCGGGGAGCGCCGCGAGGAAGCCGAGAAGCGCCTTGCCGAAGGCTTCGACACGATGAAGATTCGCGTCCACGACTGGGATGAAAAGGTCGACATCGAACACATAAGCGATATCGCGACCTACATGCAGGGGCGGATGAAGATCTCCGTCGACTGCAATCAGGCCTTCCGCCTGACGCAGCTTGCCGACGCGCCGAAGTGGTCGCTTGAACGCGCAAAGCGTTTCGCCGATGCCGCCGCCGATGTGGAACTGGCCTGGGTGGAGGAGCCCCTCTTCGGCGAGTGGCACGAGGAAATGGCTCAATTGAGAGACTATTCGCGCGTGCCGATTGCCGGCGGGGAATTGCACGTCATGGGTTATCGCGAGCTCGCCCGCATGGTGAAAATGGGCTGCTACGACATCTACCAGCCCGATGCCATGTGGGCCGGCGGTATCAAGCAGAGCCTGGATGTCGCCAGGGTCTGCCACGAAGCCGGAGTGAAGTTCTCTCCGCATACATGGTCGAACGGTTTCGGCTTTATCGCCAACGCGCATGTCTTCGCCGCCAGCGGCTTCGCCGGCGAGATGGTGTTCGAATATCCGCTTAATGAACCCGGCTGGGTTCCGCATGGACGCGATGCCATCATGATGAAACCGATGATGCATGACCGCGGCTGGTTCGACATGCCGCAGGCGCCGGGACTTGGCTTCGAAATCGACCACAAGGCTTTGGAGAAATATGGGCGCTGCTTCTTCAAGGCGAGCCGCCGCGAGACCCACTGGATGCCGCAGGCGCTGGCGGACCTTCTGTAGGATCTGCCATGGCGCCGCCGCACGGCGGTCACCCAGAATTGGTATGGTCCTTTTGTTAAATTGGATATGAGCATGGGACCAATGCTGACCTAACGTTTTAACCTGTTTCCACTCCGGGGGAGTGTCCCGCCGTGGCGTTGGGAGATGTTGATGCCTCGCAAAACGACAGTTGCGGCACACCAGCATCCTTACTGGCATGACCAGTTGGGGGACGTTCCGGACATTTCCGAAATACCTCCTGAAACCGTCGATGTCCTCATCATCGGATCGGGCTATACCGGCCTCAACGCGGCGATTGAGACGGCGCGCGGCGGCCGCTCGACGCTGATCATCGACGCCGCCAATCCGGGCTTTGGATGCAGCACCCGCAATGGCGGGCATATCAGCACCAGCGTCAAACCCTCGCTTGCCAAGCTGACCGCGAAATTCGGGGAACGGAAGGCCCACGCCATCCGCGGCGAAGGCCGCGCCGCACTGGAATGGCTCGGCGGCTTCGTTTCCAGCGAAAACCTCGATTGCGACTTCCGCCGCTCTGGCCGCTATCATGCGGCCCACACGCCGCGGCACTACGAAGCGCTGGTGCGCGATGCCGAGACGGTGCGTAAGCAAGAAGGTATCGAAAGCTTCGCCGTACCGCATTCCGAGCAGCGCACGGAGCTTGGTTCGGACGTCTATTTCGGCGGCGTTGTTTTCACCGAGTATTGTTCGGTTCACCCGGCGAAACTGCATCGCGAATTGCTGCGCATCGCTCTCGACGCAGGCGCGGAGGTGGTCGGAGACTGCGCCGCCCTGTCGATCGAGAAGGCCGGTACCGGCTTCAAGGTCGCGACGCGGAAGGGTGTCGTCAGCGCCCGTGACGTGGTCGTTGCCACCAATGGCTACACGGCGGGGCTGGTTCCATGGATCCAACGCCGCGTGATCCCCATCGGCAGCTATATCATCGCCACCGAGGAACTGCCCGAGGCACTCATCGACGAACTGTTTCCCACCAACCGGATCGCCTGCGACACCTGCAAGGTAATCTACTACTATCGCCCCTCACCCGACCGGCGCAGGATCGTTTTCGGCGGCCGGGTCTCGGCGCGCGAAACCGACACCCAGGCCAGCACGCCGCGCCTTTACGACAGCATGTGCCGCATCTTCCCGCAGCTTGAAGGCTGCGCGATCTCGCATTCGTGGAGCGGCATCGTCGCCTACACATTCGATGAACTGGCCCACACCGGCGTGCATGACGGTGTGCATTATGCGCTCGGCTACTGCGGGTCCGGCGTGTCGATGGCGGGGTATCTCGGGATGCGCGCGGGCCAGAAAGTGCTCGGCCTGAAGGAAGGCGCAACCGCTTTCGACGACCTGCCCAACCCGACGCGACCGTTCTACACCGGCAGCCCATGGTTCCTGCCGGGCGCGGTCGCCTACTACCGCTGGATCGACGACATGCAATGCCGCCGGGCGGCGAAAGCCGTCTGACGAGAAATTCACCGGGTGGCCCGGCCATCCGGCACGAACGGAATATGCCGTAACAAAACGAAAAACAGAGAGGAGAACGAGATGAAACTGAAAATAGCACTCAGCCTGACGGCCGCGATGATCGCCATCGCCGCTGTTGCCCAAGAAAAACAGGTCACCATCGCCTCATGGGGCGGCTCCTATCAGGAAGCGCAGAGCAAGGCGCTTTTCGAACCCGCCGAAGCCAACACCGGCGTCAAGGTTAAGCAGGAAACCTATGGCGGCATGTCGGACGTGAAGCTGCAGGTGGAAACCGGCGCGGTCACGCTTGATATCGTCGCCAGCGGCTCGGGCTCCGCTGCGCGCGCCGGCGCCGACGGCCTTCTCGAGGAACTGGATTACAACGTTATCGACGTATCCACCTTCTATCCCAACCTCTACTCCAAATACTGCGTCGGCGGCGACGTGTTCTCCACCGTCTATGCGTGGAACACCGAGACCTATGGCGACAACGGCCCGCAGAGCTGGGCCGACTTCTGGGATGTCGAGAAGTTCCCCGGCAAGCGCGCCTATCGCGGCAAGGTTGCCGGTGCGCTTGAGCCGGCGCTGATGGCCGACGGCGTCGCGCCAGAGGACGTCTACAAGGTTCTCGACAGCGAGGAAGGCATCAAGCGCGCGATCGACAAGATCCGCGAACTGAAGCCCCATATCGACGTGTTCTGGTCGTCGGGCGCGCAGCATGCGCAGCTGATGAAGGACGGCGAAGTCGACATGACGACCGGCTGGAACGGCCGCTTCGACAACGCGGCCAAGGACGGCGGCAAGGTGAAGTACAGCTTCAACCAGGCGCTGCTCGATTACGACTGCTTCGCGATTCCGAAGGGCGCGCCCAACAAGGACGTCGCGATGCAGTTCCTGGCCGAGATCTCCAAGCCCGAGTACCAGGACGATCTGCCGAAATACATCACCTACGGCCCGACCAACAAAGCCGCCTACGATACCGGCGAGATCACCGCGGAAGTCGCAGCCGGCCTGCCGTCCTCTCCGGAGAACGCTGCCAAGCAACTGCCGATCTCGCTTGATTGGTACATCAAGTGGGAAGCCAAGGCCGCCGAGATGTATCAGGAAATGCTGACCGAATAGCCTTGTGGTCACTGGCATGAAACCATGCGGCGGGCGCTGCTGCGCCCGCCGCACCTGAACCGACAGCAGGCGAGAACAGTTTTGAGCATCGACAGCAACGGCGCCCTGCCTATCACCATCAGGAACGTGACCAAGACCTATGGTCCCGTCCATGCGCTGGACAACGTTTCGCTCGACGTGAAAAGCGGCGAATTCCTTACGCTTCTGGGGCCGTCGGGGTCCGGCAAGACGACGCTGCTGATGGTACTGGCGGGCTTCACCCGGCCCGACTGCGGCAGTCTGAAATTCGGCGACCGCGAGGTCATCCGCACCCCGCCGCATCTGCGCGATGTCGGGATGACGTTCCAGTCCTACGCACTGTTTCCGCATATGACTGTGAACGGCAACGTCGGTTACCCGCTACGCCTGCGCAAGGTGCCGAAGGACGAGATCGCCAGACGCGTCGAAGAAGCGCTCGCCACCGTGCAACTCGCCGGCTACGGCAACCGGCGCATCGACCAACTTTCGGGCGGACAGCGCCAGCGCGTCGCGGTTGCCCGCGCCATCGTTTTCGAACCGCGCATCCTGCTGATGGACGAGCCGCTGTCTGCGCTCGACAAGAAGCTGCGCGACCAGATGCAGATCGAGCTGCGGCACCTGCACGAACAGCTCGGCATGACAACGGTCTACGTCACCCACGACCAGCGCGAGGCGCTGACCATGTCGGACCGCATCGCGGTGGTTAACCATGGCCGCATCATGCAGCTTGCCACACCGCGCGATCTCTACGAGCGCCCGGCCAACCGTTTCGTCGCCGACTTCATTGGCGAGTCCACCTTCCTGAGCGTCACCCGGCAGGGCAAGAAGGTTCTCTACGAGGGCAAGGCGCTGAAGTTCGATACACCACCGCCCGACACGGACAACCTGCTGCTGATGATCCGGCCCGAACGGATCGTGCTGTCATCCGGCAGGCCTGCTGGCACAAGCAACAATTTCAAGGCGACCGCTACGGACGTCGTCTATCAGGGCGACAGCTTCCTGCTCCATGCCCGCCTGCCCGACGGCAACCAGATCGTCATGCGCGGCGCGGTGCGCGGCGACAGACTCGCGCAGATGCCGACGGTCGGCGACACGGTGACGCTCAGCCTCGCGCCGGAAGACACAGTGCTCATCGACGGCAGCGAGGACTGACATGGCCGCCGTTGAAACCAGCCGCATGAACGAAGCCGGCCTGCGCAAGGACGGCGCGCTGGAGCGGCTCAAGCTCTTCGGCCTCGCCTCGCCCGCCATGCTGATCATCCTGGTCGTTCTCGCCATTCCGGTCGGCTGGCTTTTCTACGTCTCCTTCGTCGGCGCGGACGGGCAGTTCTCGCTCGAGAACTACGCGCGCATGCTCGACAGCAAGGCCTATTACCGCATTTTCATCACCACCTTTCAGGTCAGCATCCTGACCACGCTGCTGTGCATTCTGATCGGATATCCGCTCGCCTATTTCATGGCGCAGCTTCCGCCCAAACTCGCCAACCTGTGCATGATCACCGTGCTACTGCCGTTCTGGACCTCGCTGCTGGTGCGCACCTATGCCTGGCTGGTGCTGCTGCAGAAGCGCGGCCTGGTCAACGAGTGGGCGATATCCGCCGGCCTGTGGGATGAACCGATCAAGATCGTTCACAACATGAACGGAACGCTGATCGGCATGGTCCACATCATGCTACCGTTCCTTATCCTTCCCGTTTACGGCTCGATGAAAGCCATCGACCGCGACTTCATGAAAGCAGCATCGAACCTCGGCGCGACACCGAAGCGGGCGTTCTGGACCGTCTTCTTCCCGCTGACGACACCGGGCCTGTTCGCCGGCGCGCTGATGGTCTTCATCCTGTGCCTCGGGTTCTATGTCACGCCGGCGGTGCTTGGCGGCGGCAAGGTCATCATGGTCTCGATGAAGATCGTCTCCAACATCGAGCTGTTCGTGAACTGGGGCGCAGCCAGCGCGCTCGGCGTCGTGCTGCTGGTCATGACTTTCGCGATCCTGTGGGTCGCCTCGCGCTTCCTGAAGCTGGAAAGCATCACGGCGGGAGGTCACTGATGCTAAAGTGGCTGAAGTCCCCCGCAACGGAAACGCAGGTCAGCCACGGCCAGCGCCTGTGGCTCTATGCGCTGGCTATCGTCATCATGACCCTGCTGGTCATACCGACGCTGATCGTGATCCCGATGTCGTTTTCCGACAGCCAGTATCTCGAGTTCCCGCCGGAAGTCTGGTCGACGCGCTGGTACGACAATTATTTCGGCTCGCACGAATGGATGCAGGCGACGCGGACATCTTTCCAGGCCGCCTTCCTGACGATGCTGGTGGCGACACCGACCGGCGTGCTTGCGGCTTACGGCCTGCATGCCTCCAGCATACGCTTCGTGCGCGCGGCATTCGTGCTGATGATTACGCCGATGATGGTGCCGCTTGTGCTCGTCGCGATCGGCGCCTTCTACACCTATGTGCAGCTAGGCATTCTCTACACCGTCACCGGCCTCGTGATGGCGCATACGGTTCTGGCGCTGCCGCTGGTCGTCATCGTCACGGGCGCGGCGCTGAAGAGCTTCGACATGGCGCAGGAAGAAGCCGCGCGCAGCCTCGGCGCGCCGCGATGGAAAGCCTTCCTCACGGTCACGCTGCCGCAGATCCGTTTCGCGGTGGTGACAAGCGCACTGCTGTCGTTCCTGACCTCTTTCGACGAGGTCGTTGTCGCCATGTTCATCTCCGGCGGCGACAACCCGACGCTCACACGCAACATGTTCAATTCACTCAGGGATCAGATTGATCCAACCATCGCATCGATCTCGACCATCATGATCCTGGTGACCACGGGCATGATGGTGCTCGCGCAAATCTTCGGCCAGAAGAAGACACCGAAATGATCCCGCTCCAAACCTTCGCCAACCTCGCCACGACGCCACTCGGCGCGTTCGCTGACAAGCCTACCACCCTGACACCAGGGCAGAAGGAAGCCTCCGCGACGCTGTTCACCTCAGCCGACGGGCGCACAAAGATCGGCGTATGGGAATGCACGCCTGGCCATTTCACCGCCGACCGCACGGCTGCGGGCGAGTATTGCCACATCATTTCGGGCCGGGCTTCGGTGACCAATGCGGATGGTTCGGGCACAAAGGACATCGGTCCCGGCGACCTGCTGGTGCTGCCGCAGGGATGGACCGGCGAATGGGTGATCCACGAGCATATGCGCAAGCTCTATGTGATCAGCGCTTCGCCTGATGCCTGAACTCAGAACCGGTCCGGCTTGAAAGCCGACAGATCGACATTCACCGGACGCCGGTTGGCAAGATCGGTGACCCAGCGTCCTAGCTTCGGCCCGATGGTCAAGCCGACATGCTGTCCGCCATAGGCGTGGATCACGTTCGGCGCGCCATCGATCTCGCCAACCGCAGGCAGGCTGTCCGGCATTGTCGGGCGGCGGCCCATCCAGGGTTCGGAACGCTCGAACGTGAGGTTCGGATAGACCCGCTTCACCGCCGCCTCGATCATGCGTATCGGCGCCTTGGCGGCAGGCGCATCGAGCCCTGCGAATTCCGCGACGCCGGCCGCGCGCAGGAAGCCGTCCATCGGCGTCACCACACACTTTGCGTCCGTGACCATGTAAGGCACCGGCGCGGTGAAGTTCGGCGCATACATGGAGACATGATAGCCCCGTTCCGCCTCCACTTTCGTCGCCTTGCCCATGGTGCCTGCGAGCTTGCCGGACCAAGCGCCGGCTGTCAGAACGACCTTGTCCGCGCTTAGCGTTTCGCCGCCTTGCAGCGTGACCGATGGCGTCTCGCCCGGGGCAAGCGCAACGACGCTGCCCTGCTTGAACACTGCGCCCTCGCAGCAGGCGTGCTCGAAGAGGGCCGCAACATATTTCGCCGGCGATGTGAGCCAGTGAAAATCGCTGAACATTGTGCCGAACGTGTAGGACGGTCCAAGATTTGGATCGCGCTCAAGGAGTTCTTTCCGCGTCAGCGAAACGGGCTCAAGGCCGAACTGCCGCCTGAGTTCGATCGTAAGCGTGTCGTCCTCATAATCGGACTGACGGTTGTAGAGCGTGATATAGTCGCCCTTGGCGATGTGCTTCTCGGCTGCGGTTCCCTGGCTCACCGCCAGATGCTGCTCACTCGCATCGAAAATCAGCATCGAGAGATGCGGAACAACCTCCCTCATTCTCGCTTCTGTGGCATTGCGCATGAAGGGCAACAGCCACGGCAGCAGGCGCGGCAGATAGGACCAGCGCAGGAACAGCGGCGAATGCGGATCGAAGACCATCAACGGCGCCTTGAGTACCATCGACGGCGTGGCGACGGGGATCATGGATGTGCGCGCGATCAGCCCCGCATTGCCGAACGAGGTCTGACCACTGCTGCCCGGCTCAACCGGATCGACCAGCGTTACCCTCCAGCCGTCGCGCAGCATCCAGATCGCGGTGCTTACTCCGGTGATGCCGGCGCCGACAATCAGAGCGGATCGTGCCATTTTTTTCTCCTCGCGGTGCTTCATGCGCCATGCCTTGGCTAGCAACAAATCCATCCGCGCGGCATAGCCATTCTGTCATGCCTGACAGGCCAGCACCGCAATGCTGGGCTAACCTCAGTGGTATGATCCGCGATTTAAAATGGATATGCAGAGCAGACCAATCAGCGCGTTAAGTTCGCGGACCATGTGATGACCCGAAAGGCTCCGGCAGAGGCAGCGGCAAGGATGGCAGAATTCGACTTCATCGTGGTCGGCGCCGGTTCGGCGGGATGCGTTCTGGCCAACCGACTGACCGAGAACGGCAAGTATACCGTGCTGCTGCTCGAAGCCGGTGGCAGCGACCTGAATTTCTGGATCTGGATGCCGATCGGCTACGGCAAGACGTTCTACCGCAAATCCGTCAACTGGATGTATCTGAGCGAGCCCTGCCCGGAACTGAACGACCGCGTTTCCTACTGGCCGCGCGGCAAGGTGATGGGCGGTTCCAGCTCGATCAACGCCATGGTCTATATCCGCGGCCAGAAGGAAGACTTCGAGGACTGGAAGGCCATGGGCAATCCCGGCTGGGGTTGGGACGGCGTGTTGCCCTATTTCAAGATGTCGGAGACCAACGACCGTGGCGGCGACGGCTATCGCGGCGGCGAAGGCCCCGTCCACGTCTCGACCATGGACCGCGACCTGCATCCGACATGTCAGGACTTCATTCGTGCGGGTGAGGAACTGCAGTTCGCGCACAACCCGGATTTCAACGGTGCGACGCAGGAAGGCGTCGGCACCTATCAGAACACGGCGAAGGACGGCATGCGCATGTCGACCGCGCGCGCCTATATCCGCCCTGCCCGCAAACGCCCCAATCTGGCCATCGAGAAACACGCGCTCACGACCCGCATCCTGTTCGAGGGCAAGCGCGCCGCCGGCGTCGCCTACAGCCAGCACGGCATGATGCGCGAAGCGCGCGCACGGCGCGAGGTGATCGTGTCGGCTGGCGCGGTCAACTCGCCGCAACTCCTCCAGCTGTCGGGCGTCGGGCCCACGGACCTGCTGCGCCAGAAAGGCATAGACGTCGTCCATCCCAGCGAGGGCGTCGGCCGGAACCTTCAGGACCATCTGGCGATCGACTATCTCTTCCGTTCGCGCGTGCCCACACTCAACGACCAGCTTTATCCCTGGTACGGCAAGCTGTGGCATGGCCTGCGCTATGTGCTGACGCGGCGCGGACCACTGTCTCTCGGCGTCAATCAGGCCGGCGGCTTCGTGCGCGGCCGCCCCGGCGAGGAGCGTCCCAACATCCAGCTATTCTACTCGCCGGTGAGCTACACCAAGGCTCCGCCCGGCAAGCGCCCGCTGATGAACCCCGATCCTTTCTCCGGCTTTCTTCTGGGTGCGCAGCCGACGCGCCCGACAAGCCGGGGCCATCTGGAAATCCGTTCCGCCGATCCGTTCGAGCCGCCTGCGATCCATCCCAACTACATGTCGACCGATCACGACATCGACGAGATGCTGCAGTGCTCCCAGCTCATGCGCCGCTTTGCCGAAGCCCCGGCCATGGCGCGGCTGATCGAGTGTGAGATCGCGCCGGGACCGCAGGTCCAGACGGATGAGGACATGATCGAGGATTGCCGCCAGCGCGCCGGCACCGTCTTTCACCCTGTCAGCACCTGCAAGATGGGTCCCAATCCGGGCGAAGACGTCGTTGACAGCCGGCTGCGCGTCTACGGGCTTGAAGGCCTGCGTGTCGCGGACGCGTCGATCTTCCCGACGCTGACATCAGGCAACACGAATGCACCGGCCATCATGGTTGGCGAGAAGGCAGCCGCAATCATTCTCGAAGACATCAAAGACTAGCCTGACCGGCTTGCCAGGCAGGCGGCAGCTATCGCGGCCTGGCCGAGCGCCAGGCCTCCGTCATTGGCGGGAACGCGGCCGTGGGTCAGCGTCTCAAATCCGCGCCGCGTCAAACCCTCATGGAGCGTTTCAAGCAGGATGCTGTTCTGCATCACCCCGCCGGACAGGATGGCGCGGCGCGGCGCGCCCTGCTCCGCCAGTCTTCCGGCGAGACCGGCCAGCGCCTCCGCCAGGCCGAGATGGAACGCGCAGGCAATGGCGCCGGGTTCCCTGTCCCGGCGCAAATCATCGAGTATCGAGCGCCACATTGATTGCCACGACAGCACCTGGGCGCCATTCGTGTCTTCGATGATGACCGGGTACGGTTTCACAGTCGCCAGATGCGGGCGCGCCAGCGCCTCCATTTCCATCGCCGCCTGGCCTTCATAGTGCTGTTCGCCGGCGCATATGCCGAGCGCGGCAGCGACCGCATCGAACAACCGTCCGGCAGACGATGACAGCGGCGCATTGAGCCGTTTCGCGATCATGCCGGTCATCATCGCGTGCGGCTTGTCCTTCAGCCATTCGCCAAAAGGGGTGCCCGCCGTCTCGCCGGTCCAGTCCGGACCGAATGCGGCATGCAGGTGGGCGACCGTGTTGCGCCAGGGCTGGCGCATCGCTTGCGCACCGCCGGGCAACGCAACGGGCAGGAAATGGGCGGCGCGGCGATAACCCTCATAACCGCCGGCAAGCACCTCCCCGCCCCAGATCGTGCCGTCGGGCCCAAGCCCCAGACCATCAAGAATAATGCCGATGCCCCCCTCATCCTCCGGCCCGATGCGGTGTTCGGCCAGGCACGCGGCGAGATGGGCATGATGGTGCTGGACGCGTATCAGTTCCGCGCCGGTTTCCTTCGCCAGCGCCTCGCCCCATTGCGTCGACAGGTAGTCGGGATGGGCATCGACGGCGATTACGTCGGGCGAGAAGTCGAAGATCGACCGGTAGAGATCGAGGTTCTTGCGATAGTCAGCGTGGGTCGCGGCCTCTTCCAGGTCGCCCATGTGCTGCGACAGGATCGCCTGCCCGTCCGACAGAAGGCAGAAGGCTGATTTCAATTCTCCCCCCATGGCCAGCACCTTCGGCGATCCGGCGAAACCGTCTGCGAGCAGTAGCGGCTCGGGCGCAAGCCCGCGCGCCCGGCGGATAACGGCGGGACCCGGCGCGTCGATACGCATGACGGAATCATCGAGCCGGTTGACGATGTCGCGGTCGTGCATGAGCCACAGATCGGCAATGCCGCGAAGCCGTTCGCGCGCCTCGGCGTTATCCGTCGCCTGCGGCTCATCGGACAGGTTGCCGGACGTCAGCACTATGGGGGCGTCCAGCCTTGCCATAAGCAGGTGGTGCAAAGGCGTATAGGGCAGCATGAAACCGACATGGTCCTGCCCCGGAGCGATGCCCGGCGCAAGCGATTCCCCTGCCATTGCCAGCAGCACGATGGGTGCCGCCGGAGAGCGCAACAGCTCAATTTCGGCGTCGCGCAGACACGCGTGGCGGCGTATCTGACCGAGATCGCGCGCCATCAGCGCCAGCGGCTTTGCGGCACGGTGCTTGCGTGCCCGCAAGGCGCCGACAGCATCTGCGTTCGTTGCATCGCAGGCCAGATGGAAGCCGCCGATACCCTTCACCGCCACGATCGATCCCGCGCGGATTTTCGCCGCCGCTTCCGTTATAGGATCGGCGCAGGCGATTTCACCGCTTGCGTCTTCCAGCCAGACGCGCGGCCCGCATTCTGGACACGCATTGGGCTGGGCATGGAACCGCCGGTCGGCGGGATTTTCATATTCGCCGCGGCATGCCTCGCACATGGGAAAGACGCTCATCGAGGTCTTGGCGCGGTCATAAGGGATCTCGCGCACGATCGACAGCCGTGGTCCGCAATGGGTGCAATTGGTAAAAGGATAACCGAAGCGGCGGTTGCCAGGATCGCCGATGTCCTCGAGGCAGGCGGCACAGGTTGCCGCATCGGCCACCACGCCGGTTGCGATCCTGCCGCAGGCGCTCTCCACAATGGCAAAGCCCGCCACCGGTTCCGCACCCTCCAGCGCCGCCGGCTCGATGGCATCAATACGGGCCAGCGGCGGGGCTTCCCCGGTCAGCCGCCTGGCAAAAGCGTCAAGATCGCCCGGCGCGCCCCATATCGCGATGTCGACGCCTTCGCCATCGTTGAGCACATGGCCGCGCAGGCCCAGATCGGTCGCGATGCGCCAGACATGGGGGCGGAAACCGACGCCCTGCACCAGCCCGCGCACCCTGATGCGCCGGCCCTGTCTTTCTGCGGTGCGCGCTGTCATCCGCGTCTCAATGCACTGTGCAGACCAGACACGGATCGAAGGAGCGCACGATATGCTGGACGGCGACCGGCTCTCGCTCGCCCGCGCGCACCGGCGCTCCTTTAAGCGCCTGCTCCAGCGCGCCGGGGGTTCCGGCGCTGTCGCGCGGCGAGAAATTCCAGGTGGTCGGCGCGATGATCTGGTAGTTCTCGATCACACCGTTGCGGACCTTCGCCCAATGGCCGAGCGAGCCGCGGGCGGCTTCCGTCAGGCCGAAGCCTTGCGCCATGTCGGGCATGGCGCCATGGCGTATGAACGGCTCACCCGGCTCGATCGCCTCAACCCACTGCTCCATCGCCATAACGACGCGCGCGATTTCCATAACACGGGCAACGACGCGGGCATGAACGTTCGATCCGCCCGCGCGCGCGATGAGTTCCCGCACCAGCGGATGACCGTTCACCGCCTGCCGCGCCAGAGCGCCAACCTCAACCACGCGCCCGCCAAGCCGTGGCGCCTTGCACCATGTATAGCCATCGGGATTGTCGGCATCGGGCCGGGTCTCGCCGTCATACGGCAACTGAGGCGCATCGGCGGCCGCGTACCACGCGTGACTCAGGTCTTCGGCAATGGCGCCGGTGTCGAGCGGGCTAACCTTGCCGTCCTCGAGAACCCCGCGCGCAAACAGATACCCATCATCGTAAGCGTAAGCGCCATAGCTCATGCATGGGCCGGAAAACGCGCCGAGCTTTTCAAGCTCCAGTGCCCGCGAAACATGCAGGAAGCGGCGGAAGTCGCTATTCTCCGGCGGCTTTTCCGCCGCCCAGCTCTCAAGCGCCTCAACCGATGACAGTTCCGATACGCGCTCGAGCCTGTCACCGTAGAGCGTGCGTTCCAGAAAACGGCGGAAGGCCGCAAGGATACCGGCGAGCCGCGCCGTCTCATTGGCGGCAATGGCGCGGGTCGAGCCGCCGGGCTGAACGCTCAGCGTATGCGGCCACTTGCCGGCGAGGATGCCGAGAATATGCATGAACTGGGCGCGCGCAGGCAGCACGTCCTGCGCCGCCGTGCCTTTGATGGCGGTGAAGCGCTCCGCGATGTCCGCGTGCCACGGCTCGCCGGCATAAATCGCGCGCGCGAAATCCGGCATGAAAAACAGGTAGAAATGCGTCAGATGATCGGCGACGTTCTCAGCCGCGTGGATCAGATTGACGGCGTGCCGGCCGCTCGGCGGCGGCTCCAGCCCCATGGCGTCAGCCAGCGCCTTGGCGGCGGCAACCGATTGCGACACAGAACAGATGCCGCAGATGCGCGGCGCGTAGACCAGCGCATCGAACGGCGGTTTGCCATCCAGAATGCGCTCAAACCCACGATACAGAACCGAGACGACGCGCGCCTCGTTGACCGCTCCGTCAGCGATGTCGAGTTTGACCTCGAGGTCGCCCTCGACCCGGTTGAAAGGTCCGACGATCAGCCGCGTCATTTGCGTTTTTTCTGTTTGTCGACCGGCGGGCGGGCGAGATGATCGGCAACCGCATTTTCGCGCAGCCGCGCGGGCGTCGCGGCCTTCGACAGCGAAGCCAGCGCCACGAACCAGGCCTTGGGCATGTCTGTGGGCAAACCGACCGGGATGCCGGAAATTTTCGGCGTCTGGGTGAAGGTGTGCCCTGGCTCCTCAAAACCCGGCGCGGTGCAATTGATGCACGGATAGTTGCCATCAAGGCAGGAACCGGCGCCGTTCCAGGCGCGGCGATTGCAGTCGGCGCGCGCCTGCGTGCCCTTGCAGCCCAGATTCTCCATCATGCAGCCGAGATCGCACAATTTCTCCGCGCTGGCCTTGAACTCGTAGAACTCGTTGCGGGCGCAGCCGTGATGGACAAGGTGCATGGTGTAGGCGAGCGGGCGCTCCCATTCATCAAGGTCTTCGTGTGTGAACCGCCCGGCCGCGATCCGGTGCAGCGCCTCGGTGAGCCAATCGGGATGGATCGGACAGCCGGCAACGTTGATCACCGGGAAACCGGCGCCTGAACGGAAATCGCCGCCAAGCAGACCGCCCGGCTTGTTGCCATCATAAGCGAGCCCGCAGGCTTCGACATGATTGGCGCCAGCCGCCGTGATGCCGCCATAGGCCGCGCAACTGCCGACGGCGACGACATAGGCCGCTTTTGCGGCAAGCTCGCTCAGCCACTCCATGACGGGCCGGCCCGTGCCCGACAGCATGTGGAAACGTCCGGTGCCATTGGGGCCGCGCATCACCGAGCCTTCAAGGCACAGGATGTCGACAGTCTCCCGCCCCTCAACAATCGCCTGCAACAGGTCGGTGACCTCGCTGCCGCTTTTTTCCGACAGCGCCGGATGCCAGAGAACCTCGATGCCCGCCGCCTCGAAGGAGGTGATCAGATCAGGGCCCTCGGCGCCGATCAGCGACAGCGTACAGCCGCCGCAACCGCCCGATTGCAGCCACAGCAGGCGGACCTTGGGACGATCAGTCTGCGGCAACGTCATTCGCGGGAATCCTCAGCGTGAATTCAGCGCCGCCTTCGGGACGGTTCGCCACCGTCAGGTCGCCACCCTGCTTCATCGCCATGTTGTAGCTGACATAAAGGCCAAGCCCGGTGCCCGTGCCGATCGGCTTGGTGGTGAAGAACGGTTCAAAAATCTTGTCGATCCGATTTTCGGGGATGCCGGTGCCGTTGTCTGCGACCCTGAAGACAATCTCGCCGCCCTCGCGGGCACAGGAAATCTCGATAAACGGGTCCTGGCAATCGACCAGAACATCGGCGGCATTCTGCACCAGATTGACGATGATCTGATGGAGCTGGCCTTTCAGGCCGGTCATTTCCAGCGTGTCGGGGGTCTTGAAGCGCACCTCCGGCTTGACGCGCTGCGCCTTCACCACCCAGTCGGCCGCGGTTTGCACTAGGCGCACCGCGTTGAAGCTTTCCGGCGTCTCCTTCTGGTTGCTGGAGAAACGCCGCAAGTCCTGAACGATATCGCGCACGCGCTCCGCGCCTTCCAGCGTTCCCTCCACCAGCGGCGCGATGTCGCTGAGCACCTTGTCGATCTTCAACTCGCGGCGCAGCACCTGCAATTCGTCGCGCGACATGTCGGAATTGCAGGCTTCGAGATACTGGGTGATCGCTGAACCATAACGGCGCAGCGCATACATGTTACCGAAGACGAAGCTGATCGGGTTGTTCAACTCGTGCGCGACGCCGGCGACGAGACGGCCGAGCGCGGCCATCTTCTCCGACACCAGCAATTGTTGCTGCGTCTGCGTCAGTTTCTGGTGCGCAACATCCAACTCGCGGTAGGCGCGGCGCAACTCGCCAACCGGACGCCCGACGATAACCATGCCAACCAACTTGCCGCGATGGTCGCGGCGCGGCGAACAATTGACCGAGATAAGCGCCTTCTGCTGGCCGCAACCGACAAGTGAGACCTCGCATTCGGACACCTGTCCGCCGGCACGGATGGTGTGCAGAAAGCCGGATACCGCGTCCTTGCTCTCGGCATCGAAAATTTCGACGACGGGCATACCGAGAAGTTCATGCTCGCGGCGCCCGGAAATGGTTTCCAGCGCGCGATTGACCTGCTGGATGCGGGCGTCGGCATCGCAGGCAACGAGAATGTCGGTCATGGCGCCCAGAACGGAGCCGATGAAGGCGTGCGCCTCCTCAAGGCTGGCGTTCTTGGCTTCAAGCTCGGTTTGCGACTGGATGAGCTCGGTATAGACCTCGTCCATCTTCTGGATCACTTCGATCCAGACGTCTTCGCTGCCGCCCTCGAGCACTTGCAGTCTCAACTGCTCCTTGGCCGATTTGCCAATCGCGTCCAGCATGTCCGCATCAAGCTCCCGAAGCCGCGCGGCGTGCCGGCAGCGGCTTCACGTTCTCAAGTCCATAGCGCTCCAGTTTGGAGCGAAGTCCGACCCGCGACAATCCCAGTTCACGCGCCGCGCGCGATTTGTTCCAGCGATGGCGGATCAGGGTCTCGCGGATGATGCGGGATTCCAGAGCGCTGATACGGTCCTTCAGCGTTCCGTCGTAACCGGCCAGAATGTCGATCTCGTCGTCTTCCTCGCTTGCCGGATTTACGCGCAGGATATGCCGGGACAACAGGTCGGCGCCGATCTCCTTGCCGTCCGGCGCCATGACCAGCAAATGCTGAATCTCGTTCTGCATCTCGCGCACATTGCCCGGCCAGCCATAGTTCTGCATGCACTCGATGGCTTCCTCGGAGATACCGCAAGCGGGCTTTCCGAGCTGCCGCGTCGTCCTTTCCAGCAGCGCCTTTGCCAGAACCGGGATGTCGCCGCGCCGGTCCTTCAGCGCGGGCAAGCGGATGACGATGCCCGCAAGGCGGTAATAAAGGTCGGCGCGGAAACGCCTTGCCCGCACTTCCTCTTCAAGGTCTCGGTTGGTCGCCGCGATGACGCGGATGTCGACCTTGATGGTGCGCGTACTGCCAACCGGCCGGATCTCGCCTTCCTGCAACACGCGCAGCAGCTTGACCTGGAAAGCCGGCGAGACCTCGCCGATCTCGTCAAGAAACACGGTGCCGCCATTGGCGCGTTCGAACAGGCCGGTATGGTCCTCAACCGCGCCGGTAAATGCGCCGCGCTTGTGGCCGAACAATTCGCTTTCCAGCAGTTCGTCGGGCAGCGCGCCGCAGTTTTCAACGACAAACGGCTTGCTCCAGCGCAGCGACCCATAATGCAGCGCGCGCGCGGCAAGTTCCTTGCCCGTACCCGACGCGCCAAACAGCACCACCGGGACATCGTAGGGCGCGACCTGCCGCAGTGTCTCGCAAACCGCATTCATCGGGCTGTCCTTGCCGCGGATGATGCCGTCGTCGAAATCGTAGTCCTTGCGCAGTTTCTGCTTGCGCCGGTCGATCACCTTGCCCGCGCTCGAAGGCAGCATTTTCATTTCCACGGCGAGCAGTTCGTTCTCGCGTTGTAGCGCGTAGAGCTTGCAGGCGTTTTGCAGCGTCAGGATCAGGTTTTCCGGGTGCCACGGCTTGGTTATGTACTGGTAGATGCCGGCCTCGTTGACGCCGTCGATGATGTCATGGGCGTCGGTATAGCCGGAGACGATCATGCGGATGATGTCGGGCCAGCGCTTGCGCACCTCCTGCAGGAACTCGACCCCGCTCTGGTCCGGCATGCGCTGGTCGCAGAGGATGACCTGCACCCACTCGTCCTCAAGAATGCGCGTGGCGTCGGTGACATTGCTGGCGGTGCGCACATCGAAATCTTCGCTGAGGATGCGCTGTAGCGATTCAAGCGAACGGATTTCATCGTCCACAACGAGGATGGTTGGCTGATCGCTCATGATGCGGCCCTCCTTGCAGGCCCTTGCCCGAGTGTTTCACGGTGCCGGGCAATCGTCACCGGCGTGCGCGACTTCGCCACCTTGTGGACGAAGTTGTAGCGGGCGACGTGATAGCTCGGGTCGAAGCCGAAGAAATTGCGCCGCATGCGCGACAGCTCCTCGACGCGGTATTCGGCAAGTGGCTTGCCAGCCTCGTCGCGGGCGCGGCGGTTCGCCTTGGCGAGGATAAGGCCTGCAAGGTCATCGCGCGCGGCAAGCGCCGTCGCGCGGGCTTCAACCTCACCGGCAAACGCATCGTGGCCGCAACCGATGGCCTCATTGGCGAGCCCGAGGGACAGAGCTTCTTCAGCGCCCATGGGCAGCCGCGCCTGCGTGATCCTGCGGGCATTGTCCTCACCGGCGTGACGCGGCAGCAGATAGGTCCACAATTCGGAGCCGTAGAGATTGCCCATGTCCTTGTAATGCGGGTTGAGCACAACGCCTCGCCGCATCCAGACCTCGTCGGCGGCGCGCGCCAGAAAGACTCCACCCGCGCCGGCATTTCCGCCGACCGCGGCGATCACATACTTGTCCGTGGTGCGCACGATGGCTTCGGCCAGGTCGTCGATGGCGTTGATGTTGCGCCAGGATTCCTCCGCCGGGCTGCTTGCCGCCTCGATCAGATTGAGATCGAGACCGTTCGACCAGTGGTCCGGTCCGCCCATCAGAACCAGAACCCTGGCCGGGCCGGCCACGGCGGTCTCGTATGCGGCCAGCAGACGCTTGCAGGCTTCCGTTCCCATGGCCCCGTTGTAAAACGGGAAATGCAGGAAGCCGACGCCGCCGCGCTCCTCGTAGCGGATGCTGTCGGGCCCGGCATGTTCAGGCAGGCCGACGGCTTTTTCGGCGAAGACGTGCCGTGCCGGCAGTTTGACCTGTTTATCGCCGATACGTTTCGCGTGGCCGATCCAGACCGCGCCATCGGACGTCGCGACCGCGAGCGCACCGCCGCAACGCGCGACCACCTTACCCGGCACACCGGCGGGAAGCCTCTTAGCGGCGGTGGCGTTGAAGATGAAGACTTCCTCGCCGAACAGACGCGTCCGTAATCCGGGCATACCATCCGCGCTGTTGATCTTGCGCAGCACGGTGCGCGTGTCGTCGCGCTCCCAGTCGATGGCGCGGTCGGCCTGCCGTGCGGGCCCGCGCCAGACATCTTTTGCTCCGGAAATGCTTTCAAGCGGTACCGGTTCGAAATTCCGGTCAGAGAATTTTTCAATCGCTTCCAGTACGGCGGCGCAAGCGGCTTCGGTCACCTCGTTGCGGTAGAGCGAGGACTTGCGCGCATCGCGCATGGCAAAGCGCCGCCACGCCCAGATCAGCCCCGCATCCATTTCCTCAGCCGCCTGCAAAACGGTAACGCCCCATTCGCGCTCGCCGTTCAGGATCGCCCAGTCGAGCGCCGCCGGGCCCCGGTCGCCGGGCGGGCCGGGATGGACCACGAGGCAAACGTGTTCGCGCCAGATCGCCTGCGGTATCGCGCGCTTCAGGAACGGCGCGACGATCAAATCGGGAGAGAACAACCTCACCGCCTCGATCGCCACCGCATCGTTGATGTCGAACTCGACCGACACATCATGTCCGCGCTGCCGCAGTTCGACGAACAGCCGCTGGCTGAGCGAATTGAAGCTGTGGCAGAGGAACAGGATGCGCATCAGCAGATCCTCGGAAGCTGCTCGCCGGCAAGCCAGTCGACAACGCGGGTGCCGCCGAAACCGGTACGCATCTGCACAAGCGCGTTCGCGTCCTCGGTGACGGTGCCGATGCGCGCCGCATCGCCTCCATGTGGATGGGCGCGCATGATCTCAAGCAGGCGCTCCGCATCGGCTTCCTCGCAAATGCAGATGAGCTTGCCCTCGTTTGCAACGTAGAGCGGATCGAGGCCAAGAAGCTCGCAGGCTGCGGAAACGTCTGGTTTCAGCGGGATCTCCGCCTCGTCCAGCATCATGCCGACGCGGGATTCACGGGCGATTTCGTTCAGCGTCGCGGCCAGCCCGCCGCGCGTCGGGTCGCGCAGCACCGCGATTGAGGGAACGGCATCGACCATCGCCGCGACCATCGTATGCAAGGCCGCGCTGTCGGAGAGAATCTCGGTTTCGAATTCGAGGTTCTCGCGCTTCGAAAGGATCGCGACGCCATGATCGCCGATGGTGCCCGACAGCAGGATCGCCTGCCCCGGCTTCGCCTTGTCGCCCCGGATATCGACATTGTCCGGCGCAACGCCGATGCCGGTGGTGGTGATGAAAACGCCGTCGCCCTTGCCTTTCTCGACAACCTTGGTATCGCCGGTGACGACAGGCACGCCGGCCTTGCGCGCGGCCTGCGCCATCGAGATGACAATGCGCTCCAGATCGGCGAGCGGAAAGCCTTCCTCGAGAATGAAACCGACCGTCAGGCCGATGGGCCTTGCGCCCGCCATCGCAACGTCGTTCAGCGTGCCGTGGACCGAGAGCGAACCGATGTCGCCGCCGGGAAAGAACAGCGGCGAGATCACATGACCGTCGGTGGACACAACGATGCGTCCGGCCTGTGCGCCGAGCATGGCCGCGTCGTGACCCTGATCGAGGACCGGGTTCGACAGGTGGCGCGCGAACAGGTCGCGGATCAGTTCGGCCATGGCGCGGCCGCCGCCGCCATGGGTCATGTCGACAGCGCCGGTGCGCTGGCTCAATGAGGTGTCGTGCGCGTTCATGCCGCCGCCTCCTTGTCAGCCTTGGCCTTGGTCTCGCTCCGGAACCGGCCATAGGTCCAGTAGGCGGCGCAGGCGCCTTCCGACGACACCATGCAGGAGCCCATCGGATTGTCGGGAGTGCAGACGGTTCCGAAGAGCTTGCAATCCGTCGGTTTCTTGACGCCGCGCAGGATCGCGGGGCACTCGCAGGACTTGACCTCGCGAGAGGCTTTCTCGCTGACCGCGAACCGCTTCTCGGCATCGAAGGCGGCATAGGCTTCGCGGATCTGCAAGGCGCTGTAGGGCACCATGCCGAGCCCGCGCCACTCGAAATCCTGGCGCAGTTCGAAGACATCGGAAACGAGTTCCTGCGCCTTGAGATTTCCCTCGCGGGTGACAACGCGGGTGTATTCGTTCTCGACCTCGTGGCGGCCTTCGTTGACCTGACGGATCAGCATCAGCACCGACTGCATGACATCGAGCGGCTCGAATCCGGCGATCACGACCGGCTTGCGGAATTCCTCCGCGAAGAACTCGTAAGGCTCCGATCCGATCACCGATGAGACGTGCGAGGGCCCGAGGAAGCCATCGATCTTCACCGTGCCAAGGTCACGCACCTCGGGCGATTCCAGAATGTGCTGGATGGCGGCGGGGGTCAGCACGTGATTGCAGAAGACCGAGAAATTCTCGATGCCATCGGCCTGCGCCTTGCGGATCGCAACCGCCGTCGGGGGCGTCGTGGTTTCAAAGCCGATGGCAAAGAACACGACCTGCCGGTCGGGATTGTCGCGGGCGATCTTCAGCGCGTCCATGGTCGAATAGACCATGCGGATGTCAGCGCCATCGGCCTTGGCGCGGATCAAACTGCGCTGCTTCGTGCCGGGCACGCGCATCATGTCACCGTAGGAGCACAGGATGACATTGTGGCGCTCGGCAATCTCCACGGCATCGTCGAGACGGCGCACGGGCAGCACGCAGACCGGGCAGCCGGGCCCATGAACGAACTTGACGTTGTCCGGCATCAGGTCCTGCACGCCATAACGGAAAATCGCGTGGGTGTGGCCACCGCAGAACTCCATGAAGTGGTAGTCACGGCCCGCCTCCGCCTCGCGGGCGATTGCGCCGGCAAGCTTTTGCGCCAGGTCGCGGGCGCGGTATTCCTGAACGTATTTCATGCCGCGCCTCCGGTGATTTCTTCCAGTTCCTCGGCCAGGACTCCTGCTTCCGCCATCAGCTTCAGCGTGCGGTCGGCTTCTTCCGGGCTGACCTTGTGAAGCGCGTAGCCGACATGAACGAGCACGTAGTCGCCCGGCGTCACGTCCTCCAGCAACGCCACGGAAATGCGCTTCTTCACCCCTTCAAGCGCGACGGTCGCCATGTCGCCCTCGTCGAGTTCGATCACCTTCGCCGGTATCGCAAGACACATGATCGCCCCTCCCTATTCGCCGGCCTTGAGCGTCTCGTGGCCCGCCAACGCCATGGCGCGCGCCGCCTTGATCCAGGCGATCCATGCGCCCATGCCCTCGCCGGTGCGCGCCGACACCTTCAGCACGCGGATCGCCGGGTTGACCTTGCGGGCGTTGGCGATTGCCGCCTCGATGTCGAAATCGAGATGCGGCAGCAGATCGGTCTTGTTGACAAGAACGAGATCGGACGCCGCAAACATGTCGGGATATTTCAGCGGCTTGTCCTCGCCCTCCGTCACCGAGAGGATCGCCACCTTGTGCGCCTCGCCGAGATCGAATGACGCCGGGCAAACGAGATTGCCGACGTTTTCGATGAACAGCACACTGCCATCGGCCTGGGACAGATGCTCAGCCGCGTGGCCAACCATGTGCGCGTCGAGATGGCAGCCCTTGCCGGTGTTGATCTGGATCGCCGGCGCTCCGGTCGCACGGATGCGTTCGGCATCGGCCGAAGTCTGCTGGTCGCCTTCGATAACGTTGCAGGCGAGATCGCCGCCAATGTCCTGAATGGTGCGCACCAGCAGCGAGGTCTTGCCCGAGCCGGGACTGGAGACGAGGTTCAGGGCGAGAATGCCGTGATCGGCGAAATAGCGTCTGTTTTCAGCCGCGTAGCCGTTATTCTTCGACAGGATGTCCTGTTCCAGCTGAATCATGCGCGACTGGCTCATGCCCGGAACGGATGCCCCGGCGGGGCCCGCCCCGTAGTCGTGGTGATGGTCGTCGCCATGATGGTGGTGGTGATCATGGTGATGGCCATGTTCATGATGATGGTCATGACCGTGGTGGTGATGGTGGCCGTGCCCCTTGTCCTCACCCTCGATCCTCACTTCGCCATGGCCGCAGCCGCATACATTGCACATCAGTCCACCTCCAGTTCCTTGATCCGCATTTCCTCGCCCGCGGTCACCTGCAACTGGTGCGATCCGCAATTGGGACATGGATCGAAGCGTTGTTTGAGCGGCACGGTGCTGCCGCACGGCATGCACCAGGCCGCGGCCTGGGTCTCATCGATTTCCAACTTTGCGCCTTCGGCCAGCGAGTCCTTCATCACGACATCGAAACCGAAGCGCAGCGCGTCGATCTCGACGCCGGACAGCGGGCCGATTTCCAGGCACACCCGCTGGACGCGGGAGAACCGCTGCTGCGCGGCCTGTTCCTTCAGGATGCCGAGAATGCTCTCGCAGATGGCCATTTCGTGCATCAGTGCATCCTCACGTCGTAGGCGACACAAGGGTCGATGGTATTGATGACAAGCCGCGCAAGACCGAGCCGCTCGTCATCGCTATCGGATGCCAGCCGCGACAGGCATTCACCGGCGACGCCACCGGGGGCGAAATTGATATTCGTCGGCGGCAGGAAACCCCAGCGCACGATACGTCCGTCTGCGATCTCGACAGCATGCACGAGACGACCACGCGCAGCTTCCACAGCGGCTACCGCATTGCCGTCGCGTGTCGACAGCGCCCGGGCCGTTCTGCCCTTGCCGGCTATCAAATCGCGGATTTCGCCAGGCAAGCTGGCAAGTTCGACAAGCCGCGCAATCAATCGCGCACCGATCCCCGTTCCGCCGAATGCCTCAAGTACGGGATGCCCTTCGCGCCGCGACAGCGGCGTCGATTCCGGCTGCGTTCCCTCTGTCATGGCGGTGAGGTTATCATGCCGCCAGGCCGCAAGCAGATCATCCAGCGAAACCTGCTCCAAGGACGCGCTGCCTGAAGCCGCGTCGAGCCACCCCTTTGCCGCGGCATGGGCGAAGAGATTGCCGGCGGGCGTGCCGGCGGCAAGCGCCCAGCGGCACATGGTGTTGCGCCCGAGCCGGCCAAGCCATATCGCCGGAGGTTCAGCGAAAATCTCGCGTTCGAGCAGCGCTTCGGCCTCGTCACAGATCGCAAGTGCTGCGGCAATGTCGGCGCGCGGTTCGTTACCCGGAACGAAAGCCGGCGCGTCCGCAAATAGCGCCGCTTGGAGCCGCCGCACAAACTGCATGACATCGCGCACATCAACGGCGCGGGAACTGCCACCATAGAATTCAGGCCAGTCGAGCGAGATCCGCAGAACGTGCTCGCGCAACGTCTCCATCGTGGTAAGCGCTTGCCGGGCCATCTGCGTCTGGCGCGATGCTTCCGCGCCCGTGGCGGCTTCGACTGCCGTCACGGCGGCATGCGCCTGTGCCGTAGCGCATACGCTGAACAGCGTCGGGATCAGGAACAACGCTTCTTCGCTCGTCGTTCCTGCAAGCATGCCGGCAATGTCGCCAACAGAGGACAGATCGACCTCGACCCTGCCCGCGCCATACTGTGGCAAGCGGATCAGCACCTTGCTTTCCCCATTCAGCCTCGCGCTTGTCATGCCACGTCCGTCTGCTTGCGGTTGCCGGTGAGAAAGGCGCGCCGGTCAAGTGCCTGTTCCCCGGCGTCCACCAGTTCTTCGTCGATGTCTCCGCCTTCCTCTTCCACGGCTTCCAGCGGCACAACGGGAAGTTCGCCACGCCAGATCATGTCCATCTCGCGTTCCGCCTCATCCGGCTCTTCGCCGTCGGAAAACAACTCGTCGATTGCGGCCAGGGCCGCTGCCTCCGCGGTTTCCTGATCGGCGAATTCCAGCACAGGCGAGAACAGCGAGCACATCCAGTGCGGCCCGATACCCTCCTCGCGGCCGAGGATGAATTCGAAGCTGCCGGCGGGAAAGGCGAAGCTCTGCTTGCTTCCGGCCGGCCGGTTTTCCGTCTCGTCTTCCTGCGGCAACAGGGCGATGTTCATGAACCACGGCGTCAGCAGCACGCACAGCTTGCGTTCGCCCCACGCGCGCATGCCGAGCGCCTTGACCGTCAGCGCGTCGTTGAGGATCGGGATGCCCTGCATCCGCGTTTCCGCAATCTCGCGGTAGCGGGCTTCCAGCAGGTCAGCAGTTGCCACAAGAGCATCCACGTCAGTCGTCCCCGATCACCATGAAATCGTTCTTCGCGCCGTCGCAATTCGGGCATGTCCAGTGTTCCGGCAGAGCCGCGAACGGCGTACCCGCCGGGATCTGCCAGTAATCGCAACCCTGCGCCGGGTCGTAGACATGCCAGCAGATCTTGCACTCAAGCCGCGTCGCTGGCCCGATCTTGCTGGCATCGCCCCCGAAGGACCCCGCGAAGAAGGATTCGCTCACCGGTATATCTCCAGGATTTCGTTGAGCCTGTCCGCGGAATCGGCAATGTCCTCGGCCGCTGCGCACGCAACCTCGGGCACGGGCGAGATTTCGATCGTGTTGAGGATCAGCGTGTCCTGCGAGTTGTAGTACTGAACCCACCATGTGTTCCGGGTCGCGGTCGCCGTGATGCGGCAGTTGCCGTAGCCGCGCGACAGAATCGTCGCCGGCCCGCGCCCGAGCGCGGTGTTGAGAAAGCCCAGGTCTTCCTCGGTGTGGGGCAGCAGCGACAGGTTGATCACATGCGGCTCGACGCCGGCGCCGGATTTCGCGACATGCTCATTGATCTCCGGCAGCAGCGGCGGCGCGTTGAAGATGTTTTCCGCAAACGTGTCGGGAATGCCGACCCCACCCTTCGCGCCTTCGAAAACCGTGTCGAGGATCAGCGTGGGGAACGGCCCGACCTCGACGAGATTGCGGACAACATTGCCGTCATCGTCCGTGATATGGACGCGCCAGACACCGGCGAGCACGGATTCCTGAACCTGGATGTTGCTGCCGCCAATCGCCGACACCTCGCCCTCGCCGAGAACCTGGTGGATCAGATCGAGATCGGCCGCGTTAAGCGCGCTCATATCCACGCTTGCGGCAGTCGCGTCCGGCCAGTCCTTGAGAATGGAAAGCACGTTTTCCAGCACCGCCAGACCGGCGGTATGACCCGCGATTTCTTCGCGCTCCGGCAGGTTGGGCGTGGAAAAGGTCGTCATGCCCGAGGGCATCTGCATGATCGCGAGCGTGCTGCCGTCTTCCTCCGCCGGCTGGCTGCCTGGGCCGACAAGCGGGTTCATCATGGGTCCGGTCATTGGCGTTGTCTCCTGCCGTCAGGGTTCAGTGGATCTGTGTCGCGCCGGCGCTGACGCATCCGTCAGGCAGCTTGAAAGGCGGCGGTTCGCTTGGCGTGCGGCCAAGGATTTCCGGGATTTCGCGCAGGTAGTCGCCCCAGTCGAGAACGCGCTGGATCGTGCCGAGGTATTGGCCGTCGCGCAGGAAGACCAACGCCGGAAACGCGTTGAAACGATAGCGCCGCTGAAGGCCGCGCTCCGCCTCGCGCGAGACAACGGCGGGAACCAGCACGTCACGGAACACCGCGTGAAGCTCGGGCAGGATTACGGCAACGTCATTGCTCTCGCCGAGCCGTTCGGCATCGCCTGCAAAGAACAGCACGACGTGCTCGTTGGCGGCGGCGAAAGCGGCAAGGCTCTCCTCGTCGACAACCGTGTAGCCGTGCTTCTCGACGATCGATTGCAGAAGCGGTGAAAATTGCTGTGGCTGCATGGTTTCTTTCCTTCCACTCAAGCCTTGGTCTTGTTCTGGTCGCGCAGGTGTTCGGGCAACTGCGGTTCGCGGTCGATGAGATCTGCGAAGAGATGTTCGAAGCCGGCCTCGCCGCGCAGGGCCATGCCGAGCGCCTTCAGCGCGTCGGATGCGCGTTGCGCGCTGGTCTCGTCCATGACCTCGCGCGCAGCGCCCAGGAACGTCATCAGCCAGGCGCCCTCGGCAACCTCGCCAATGAGCGCGATGTCTATTCTTTCCCGATGTCCCTGCGCGTCCTCGCAAAGAGCCGTTGCGCCATCGGTTTCGATCACCTGCATGGGGATGCCGATGCACATCAGGCTTCCGCCTTCGGCTTGCCGAGGATTTCGGTGATCTCGGCCTCGAAGTCGCGCGGTCCCTGCCAGCCCTGCCCGGCGATAACGCGCTGGTCGCCATGCCGGCAGGCCTCGCCGGCGTCGGGGCGGCCCTCCTCGTAGCGGCTGAGCGCCATCTCCTGCGATGCAATTGTGAAATCTTCGCGCAGCGGCTGCGCCCGACGCGTCGCGGTGACGCCGTGGTTAGCGAGGAACTTCAGCGCCGCATCGATTGCCGGCGCGATCTGCGCCTTGACCTCGGGCCGCAGGCTGCCGCCGTAATCGTCCAGTTCGACCGGCTGCACGCCGATCAGCAACAGGTGGGCCGGGTAATCGCCCATCATCTCGGCCATCGCCAGAACTTCCTGGAAGCCGGTCTGGTGCAGCGAGATTTTCTTGGCGCCGAGGAACTTCGGCACCTCGTCGCCCTCGACAAGCTTCATGGTCGCAGGCGGCAAGCCGTAATCGACCGCGTCGAAAACGATCAGGATGTCGGCTTCACGGATGTACTGGACGAGATAGATACCCTGCGTACCGCCATCCATCACCCGGACGTTTTCAGGGAATTCGTAATGCGCGTGCAGTTCTTCCACCGCGCGCACGCCGAAGCCCTCGTCGGCCCACAACAGGTTGCCGATGCCAAGAACCAGCACGTTCGGCGTATCTGAGACGGATGATGTGCGTGACCCTGCGCAGTCCTGCGCCATGGCTTTTCCTCCCTGATCAGGACCCTCGGGCCCCATTGCCTTTGCGGCTTTTTGGCTGCTTTGCGCAGCTTGTAGGCACTTGATGAGCAAGGTGTGTGCCAAGTGACCAGTTTTGGCTAAACCCCCGCCATCACTCAGTATTTTGGCTATCGTTATATGAGATAATGGAAAGAATATTTCCATTTTTTCCCCATACCGGAAAGTATCTTTTCATTTGTACAAAAGGGCGGCAAGCCCGAATACACGCATCCCGGAAAGCCGGCTTGCACGCCGAAGCATGAACACCGGCAATAAAAAAGGCGGGGCCGAAGCCCCGCCATCGCGCTCCTGGGGAGAGAGGCGAATTCAATCCGTATCGTTTGCCGGATTATCGTCGCGGAACGTGCGCCAGCCGGAGAACATCGAAGAGATGATCGACTGGCGGGACATGATGTCCTCGCGCACCGCGGCGTAGATATGGACGATCGCAAAGCAGATGATCACCCACATCCCAAGGTGGTGCCACGTATGCACGTCCTGGCTCTGGCCGAACAGCGGGATCAGCCAGCTCGAGAACAGATTGTACTGCCAAGAGCCCATGCCTGTACCTTCACCATAGAGAGCAAGGCCGGTGAAGATCATGAAGACGATCCCCCACACGAACATGATGTGCATGACAAGCGCCGCCAGCGGATTGTGGCCGACATATTTCATCGGTTCCTTGGCGATCATGGCGTACCATTTGATCTCGTGGCCGAGCTCCTTCCAGAACGTCCCTTTCCACACGCGCGGCAGGAAGATCTGCCGGGCGTGATGATTGCCCACAAATGCCCAGTAGATCCGCAGCAGGATGCCGACGATCAGGATGTAGGCCGCCGAGAAGTGGAGGTAGCGGATCCAGCCGAACAGGAAGCTGTCGCTGGCCTCGCCGTGCACCGCGGGCGGCGGCGAACCGATGAAGTATCCCGTCAGACACAGGACCACGATCGCGATCGCATTGACCCAGTGCCAAAGACGCACCGGCGCCTGGTAGACGTAGACGGCCTCTTCCTTGTGGGCGGCAGTCGTGTTGATGCTCATGCCGCCCTCCTATGTCGCCATCAGGATCAGGCCGGCGGCCGCAACGGCGGAGCCGGCGATGCGGCTGGCGGCCTTACTGCGGAACAGGCTGGAACCCAGTGCCAAACCGGCAACATGAAGCAGCGCAGTCGCGACCGTGAAGCCGGCCATATAGCCGGCCATGGCACCGACGGCTTCAAGCCCGTGCGCGTTGCCGTGGAAGACAGCGAACGCGGCAACGAGCGCCGCCCCCGCCACAGGGCCGGCATCGATACGCAGCGCGATCATCACGCCGAGCGCGATCACCGAAGCGACGATGCCGAGTTCCAGCATGGGCAACGCCACGCCAGCCGCCGCGATCAGGGCGCCCGCAAGCATGGCGGCAACGAATGCCGCCGGAGCAAGCCAGGCCCGCTTCGGCATTGCCAGCGCCGACCAGACGCCCACCGCAACCATGGCAAGCAGGTGGTCGAGCCCACTGAGAGGATGCGCCAAACCGTGCGCGAAGCCTGCGGCGTGTGCACCGGTTCCGGTGTGGGCGAAAGCGGGCGTTGCAGCCAGAACAGAGGCCGCAGCAATCGTGCAAAGAAGTTTCTTCATTGTCATTTCCTCCCTTATCGCACCTTGACTTCGGCCAGTTCCTCGCCATCGGGACCCATGACGTGGGTCGAACAGGCAAGACAGGGGTCGAAGGAATGGATGGTGCGCAGGATTTCAACCGGCTCCTCGGGACGTTCCACATAGGTGTCCATAAGGGATGCCTCGAAGGCGCCGATGTTCCCCTCGTTGTCGCGCGGCGAGCCGTTCCAGGTGGTCGGCACGACGCACTGGTAGTTGTCGATCTTGGTGTCCTTGATCCGGACCCAGTGCGCCAGCGCACCGCGCGGAGCCTCGGTGAAGCCAACACCCTTGACCTCTGTGGGCCAAGTCTTGGGATCGAACTTCTCGGTGTTGGCGGTCGATGAGTCACCGGCTTTGATGTTGGCGATCAGCTTGTCCATGAAGTGACGCTGCATCTCAGCGGCCCACTCCGCCTCGAGCGCCCGCGCCGCGGTGCGGCCCAGCGTCGAGAACAGGGCGTCGAGCGGCACTTCGAGCGCACTCAGCGTCCGGTCGACCTGTTCGGTGATGTGCTCGTGCCCCTGCGCGTAACCGACGACGTAACGGGCCAGCGGACCAACCTCCATGGCGTGCCCGCGCCAGCGCGGCGCCTTGATCCACGAATATTTCGCAGCTTCGTCGAGCTCGATGATGTTGGTGCTGGTTCCCTTGGCATTGGGGCCGAGCACGTAATTCGGCTCGGTAATGCCGTCCCAGGGATGCAGCCCCTTCTTCTCGTCGGGATAGGAATACCAGGAGTGCGGAACGAATTCCTGGATCTGTTCCGGATCGCGATGATCGACCTCGTGAACTTCGTTCAGGTTGCCGTTGATAACGGCGCCACGCGGCATCAGCAGGTTTGACGCCGAATAGTCGTTCGCTTTCTCCGGGATATCGCCATAGGCCAGCACGCTCTTGCCGGACAATCCGCCTCCGTAGAGCCAGCCCTTGTAGAAACCGCCAATCGCCAGAATGTCCGGGATGTAGACGTTCTTCACAAAATCCAGCGTGCGGTCGATGACGCCTGAAACATAGTTCAGGCGATCCATGTTGATCGGCGCACCGGCGGCCATGTCGCCGTCGATGTTGATCGCACAGGGCACGCCGCCAACGAGCCAGTTGGGGTGCGTGTCCTTGCCGCCGAAGATGGTCCGCGTCGTCATGATTTCCTTCTGGAAATCAAGCGCCTCGAGATAGTGCGTCACCGCCATCAGGTCGGCTTCCGGCGGCAACAGATATGCCGGATTGGTCCAGTAACCGTTCTTGAACGGGCCGAGCTGGCNNNTCAGCCGGTTCTGGATGTCGCGGAAATAGCCCGGCGAGGACATCGGGTGATGCGGCGAGACAGCTTGCTGCAATTCCGAGGTCGCCTTCGGATCGGCCTTCAACGCGTTGACGGGATTGACCCAGTCGAGCGCATGCAGGTGATAGAAGTGCACCAGGTGATCGTGAACCTGCAGCGACAGTTGCATGATGTTGCGGATCGAGTTCGCATTCTCCGGAATGTCGATATTGAGCGCATCCTCAACCGCGCGCACCGAGGTCAATGCGTGGGTGCCGGTGCACACACCGCAGATGCGCTGGGTGAACGCCCAGGCATCGCGCGGATCGCGCCCCTTGAGAATAACCTCAAGCCCGCGCCACATGGTCCCGGTGGAGACCGCGTTGCGGATCATGTTGTTCTCGTCGATGTTGACCTCGCAGCGCATGTGCCCCTCGATCCGGGTTACCGGATCGACGACGACGCGCTGTCCTGATGTGTCGAGATTGAAGCCGTTGGGCGTCTGCATCGTCGTCATCAGCTTTCACCTCCCTTTTGGCGTGCGCGCTTGACGGCGCTTACGGCGGCATGCGCGGCGGCGGCCGCTCCGACGACGGCAGCAGCCGTCCCGCCGATCTTGTCGGCGTCGGCTTCGATGCCGAAGCCGTGAATGTCGGTCAAACGGTCATAGAAACTGCCCTTGTCCCAGAAACCGTCCTCCGAGCAGCCGAAACACGGATGGCCCGACTGGATCGGGAACGACAGGCCGCCGTTCCAGCGCACCGTGGAACATGCGTTGTAGGTGGTCGGGCCCTTGCAGCCGACCTTGTAGAGGCAGTAGCCCTTGCGCGCGCCCTCGTCGTCGAACGCTTCGACGAACTGGCCGGCGTCGAAGTGCG
>JAGRLC010000006.1:64417-84027 GCA_020441995.1 Rhodobiaceae bacterium | reverse complement strand
TGCGCTGGGAATAGAACATCTTCGGGCGCCCCTGGCGGTCGAGTTCGGGGAAGCGCTCGAATGTGAGGATGTAGGTGATCACCGCCGTCATCACCTCGGCGATCGGCGGGCAGCCGGGCACCTTGATGATCGGCTTGGCCGCTATACCCGGCACCTTGTGGATCGGGGTGGCCTGGGTCGGGTTCGGACGCGCTGCCTGAACACAGCCCCACGAGGCGCAGGAGCCCCACGAGATGATCGCCTTGCAGTGATTGGCCGCCTTGTGCAGCTGCTCCAGATAAGGCTTGCCGCCGATGATGCAGGACATGCCTTCCTGGTTGAGCGGCGGATTGCCCTCGCAGGCGAGGATATAGTTGCCCTCGTACTTCTCGATCGTCTCATCGATGATCGCTTCGGCCTGATGACCGGCCGCCGCCATGATGGTGTCGTCATAGTCGAGCGAAATCATCGATAGGATGACATCCTTGGCCAGCGGATGGGCCGACCGGATGAAACTTTCCGAGCAGCAGGTGCATTCAAGTCCGTGTAGCCAGAGCACCGGTATGCGTGGTTTGGTTTCCATCGCGTGGGCGATCTGTGGCGCGAAGCTCGGCCCCAGGCCCAGTGCTGCCGCCGTCAGGCTGCAGAACTTCAGGAAGCTCCGCCGCGTGATCCCCTGCCGGCGCATCACATCGTAAAATGTTTCCGTCATGCTGCGCATTCCCTCCCGTTTCCTGTTCCGGGAGGATGGATTCCGCCCGTCAGATACGCAGGTTCAGAGCAAGCGCGATGCCAGTTTCCTGACATCTAATAATTTCAATAGGTTAGCTAATTTCCCCGGCTGCGGCGGACATCAGATGACGGGTTTTTCGCGGAATGTTTCTGTCCGCTTTGAAAGAATAGTTTCCACCGGCGAACGCGGCCACGGGCAGCGGAATGCATTCATTTGCCGGCGCAGCTGCGACAAGACATGGCGCTTTGCGCGTGGATGGCGCTACGCGCCGATGTCGCCAGCACAATCAATTCAATCGCGGGAAGCGAAGAAGAGCTCGAGGCCACTCAACGAACCACCGAGCTGCATCAGCCTTCCTCCGGCCGCCAACGGGCCTACGGGTACGGGGTAAAGGTCCATGCCTGTAATAAGTTGTTGTGCAACGCAGACCGCATCGGCGTCATCGCCGGCCACGAACAGGACGCGGCGCAAACCATCGTCTGGCCGCGGCGCAAACATTACCTCGATCGGGAGCGTGTTGAACGCCTTCACCACCCGCGCGGACGGCGCCAGACGCGCGACAATCTCGCTTCCCGAATCCTCGCCCAGCTCATCGATCTCGAAAGCGGGCGCATAGCTCACGAAGATGTTCGTCGCGTCGATCAGCACGCGATCACGCCATTCGATGTCAGGCGTCAGTACGTCGCGCACCTTCGTCCACGGTACAGCCAGGATGACCACCGGACTGTTCAGTACGTCCGCGACATGGCCGGCGGTGACACGGCTTCCGAGCTGTGTGACCAGTTCGCGCAAACTTTCGGGCCCGCGACTGTTGGCGATAAGCGCGTCGTGCCCGGCTTCGGCCAGATGACGCGCGAGAGACTGTCCGAGCTTGGCTGCGCCCAGTATTCCTATTTTCATTTCGAGTTCCTCATCGAACGTTTGGGGGGATGGTCCCCTTGCGTCGGCTTTAAGGTCACGCAGCGAACGCGACCACGGGCAGAGCGTGCGGGCCGGCCACGAGCATCAGGCATCTACACTCGCTGACCGGCCCATAGCCCTCACACCTGGTTCATGCCGCCATCGACGAACAGTTCGATCCCGTTGACGAAGCTCGACTGATCGGAGCCCAGGAAGAGCACCGCATTGGCGACATCTTCCGGAAGACCGATCCGGCCCGATGGAATGGCGCCAATCATGTGGTCCTTGACGCCCTCGGCCTGCTCGCCGCCGCCGAACAGGTGGTTGAGGCCGGCGGTTTCGGTCAATCCCGGACTGATGACATTGACGCGGATGTTGCGGTCCTTGAGATCGAGGATCCAGCTACGGGCAAAGTTGCGCACCGCGGCCTTGCTGGCGGAATAGACACTGAAACTGGCCGTGCCGGCGGTACCCGTCGTCGATGAGGTGAGGATGATCGAAGCGCCATCGCGCAGCACCGGCAAGGCCTTCTGGACGGTGAAGAGGACACCCTTCACATTGGTGTCGAATGTCCTCTGGTAATGCTCTTCGGTGATCGCGCCGAGCGGTGCGAATTCGCCGCCACCGGCATTGACGAACAGGACATCGATCTGCACGTGATTCTGCTGGACGGTGTCGTAGAGCCGGTCGAGATCGGCGAGGTTCGACATATCCCCGCGCACGCCGGTCACGTTACCGCCGATTTTCTGTAGCGCGGCATCGAGCGTCTCCTGACGCCTGCCGGTGATGTAGACGGCAGCGCCATTTGCCGCGAATGCTTTTGCCGTTTCAAGGCCGATACCGCTTGTGCCGCCAGTGACCACGACGACCTTGTTGTCGAACTTGCTCATTTTCATTCTCCATTGCTGCGGCCGGGACCATCCCAGCGCGTGCAAAAGATATGAATTCGAAACGCCGAGGCTTGTAGTCAGCGAAATCGGGCCATATCGTTCTATTGATAGAACGATGAAAACAGATCTCAACGACCTTGCCTATTTTGCCGAAGTCGTGAGCCATGGCGGGTTCGCGGCGGCCGCGCGCGCGTTGCGCGAGCCCAAGTCGAAACTCAGCCGGCGCGTTGCCGGTCTGGAGGAGCGGCTGGGTCTGCGATTGATCGAACGCTCGAGCCGCCGCTTTCGGGTAACCGATGTCGGGCGGGCTTTCTATGAACGTTGCAGAGCGGTCCAACTGGAAGCCGAACAGGCCGAAGCGCTGGTCAGACAGGCTCGTTCCGAACCCCAGGGCCGCATACGTTTCAGTTGCCCGACCGGTATGGTCGAACTCGTCTCCGGCCTGGTCGGCGGCTTCCTCCGGCAACACCCCAAGGTCAGTCTGCAATTGCTGGCGACGGACCGGCCGGTGGACCTGATCGGGGAACGGGTCGATCTGGCATTGAGGGTCCGCGTGGCGCTGACCAGCGATGCCGAGTTGACCATGCGCAGCCTGGGCAGTTCCACCCGGATTCTTGTTGCCTCTCCGGTGGTGGCCAATTACGTACGCAAGCCGGACGACTTGGCGCAACTGCCAACACTGGCGACGGATGATTCCGACACGGAATCCGAATGGACGCTTGAAACAACCGACGGGGAGAAGATGACGCACCGGCATGAGGCGCGGCTCGGCTGCGGGGACATGACCGCGGTGCGCGATGCGGCGGTCTCGGGGCTCGGGATTGCGCTCCTGCCCTGGCATGTTTGCATGCGCGAACTGGAAGCCGGGCAACTGGTCCAGGTATTACCAGGCTGGCGCGGACAGAAGGGCATCGTGCACCTCGTCTTCACGACAAGGCGCGGCCTGCCCCCAGCCGTGCGCGCCTTGATCGATCATTTGGCCGCGAAATTTCCGGACGACCTGCTCTAGCATTCCGCTGTGTCACCGCGAAGCTAAGGTTGGCGTGTCTCTCCGGACTGTGGCCGCGTTCCCGGACTCTTCGGCCTTGACGAACTCGATCTCCCTTCATTCCCTGAGCGAGCAGCAAGGGCGCAGAACAGCGTTCATTTACCGGCGGCGATGCACTTCACGAAACGCAAGTTGCCCCATTGAAAACACTGGTGACCCCGACAGGATTCGAACCTGTGACCCTCAGATTAGGAATCTGATGCTCTATCCTGCTGAGCTACGGGGCCCTGGTGCTTTGGCGCAGGCGGATTAGTAGCAGAGCCGGCGGGAGGATCAAATCCAAACCGCCCTGCCCGCGTTTCAAACTGTTCAGCCGCCAATCCGGATTCCGTTGGATGCATGGCGGCGATGGAATAAGATCGCCGCAACGCGGACAGCAAGCACGGAACCGGCCATGACCAGTCACGTTTTTCCTCGCCACACCAAGTCACGCCTGCCGACAGCAGCGCGTGGCGACGGCTGCTACATCATCGACAGCCATGGCAAGCGCTATCTCGACGGCTCCGGCGGGGCGGCGGTCTCGTGCCTAGGGCACTCCGACCACACCGTGATCGAGGCGATCAAGGCGCAGCTCGACAAGGTCGCCTTCGCCCATACCGGCTTCTTCACCTCCGAACCCGCCGAAACGCTTGCCGACAGGCTGATCGAACATGCGCCCGACGGCATCGACAGGGTTTATTTCCTTTCGGGTGGATCGGAAGCGATCGAAGCGGCGATCAAGCTCGCGCGGCAATATGTGATCGAGATCGGCCAGTCGAACCGCACCCATATCATCGCGCGCCGCCAGAGCTATCACGGCAACACGCTGGGGGCGCTTGCCGCCGGCGGCAACATGTGGCGGCGAGAGCCTTTCGCACCGCTGATGATCGGGACCAGCCACATTCCGCCGTGCTACGCCTACCGCGAGCAACACGACGGCGAGAGCGATGCTGATTACGGCCTGCGCGCCGCCAATGCGCTGGAAGCGCAGATCGAAATGGTCGGAGCGGACAAGGTTCTGGCGTTCATCGCCGAGCCGGTTGTCGGCGCAACGGCGGGCGCGGTCCCTCCGGCGCCGGGCTATTTCAAGCGCATCCGCGAGATCTGCGACAAGCACGGCGTGCTGCTGATCCTCGACGAAGTCATGTGCGGCATGGGCCGCACCGGCTCGCTCTATGCCTGCGCGCAGGAAGGCATCTCGCCGGACATCCTGACCATCGCCAAGGGGCTGGGCGCGGGCTACCAGCCGGTTGGCGCGATGCTGTGTTCAGCGGCCATCTACGAAGCCATCGAAAACGGCACCGGCTTCTTCCAGCATGGCCACACCTATATGGGCCACCCGACCGCCTGCGCCGGGGCGCTCGCCGTCGTCAACAAGATGATCGGCGAGAACCTGCCCGAGCGCGTGAAGCAGAAGGGCGAAGTCTTGCGGCGTAAACTCGAGGAACGTTTCGGCCAGCACCCGCATGTCGGCGACATTCGCGGGCGCGGCTTGTTCATGGGGCTGGAACTCGTTGCCGACCGCGACACCAAGACCCCGTTCGACCCGAAACTCGGCGTCAACAAGATCGTCAAGAAAGCCGCCTTCGAGGCGGGCCTGATCTGCTATCCGATGGGCGGCACCATCGACGGGCGCAGCGGCGATCACATCCTGCTCGCCCCGCCCTTCATCATCGAGGACAGCCAGCTCAACGAACTGGTCGAGAAGCTCGCCAAGGGCATCGAGGCGGGCGTGGCGGCGCACTGATTCGCAATGCCGGGAAAAATGCTGCGCGTGCGAACAATTTCTTAATTTTGTCATGCGAGTCTGATTGAGGATCACGCGAACAATCGCGTGCCGTTCTCTTTCAGGATTTCTGCCATGACCAAGCCGGTTGAGACGAGCCGCAAGCCCTTTTTCCGTGGCGCCATCATCATGTGCGTGCTTGCCGTTGCGCTGTCCGTTGGCATCGCCTTGCAGGCGGATGTCAGGGATGCGATCGCGAAGACCGTTTCCGGGCCTTGCGCGAAGCTCGACACGACGCGGCTCGACCCGCTCAACCCGGCGCAGCGCGCATGTTATTGCGAAATCGACGGCGGCCATGACGTTTGCCGGATGATGATCACCGGCTCGATCCGCTAGAGAGATCACCCCTTTGCGGGGTCCGCAGCATCGCGCAGCTGAAGCTGAACCGTTTCCGAACCGCCCCAGCGATTGAGACGCAATGCGCCTGCCGCATGAATGTTCTGGCCGCGCTTTTCCGACAGGAACGCGCCCAAAGGCGTGTCCGCTGCACGGAAGGCGATGCCCTGGATCTTCGTCGAGTCGGGCCCTGCCAGGCCAAGCCTGAAATGACCCTGCTCGGTCGCCTCGCAATAGGTCAACCGGTGCGCGGGCAAGGCCAGAACCGGCTCGGGATGGCCTGCCCCGAAAGGGCCCGCCCTCTCAATGTTGTGAACCAGGTCCTTCCCCGCGGCTGCGGCCGTGATGGCGCCATCGATGCGCAGTTCATCGCGAAGCGAGGCCACGGCTACCGCTTCCATCAATGACGCGCCAACCGCCTCGCGGAACGCATCGAGCCGCCCGCGTTCCACCGTCATGCCGGCCGCCATGGCATGACCGCCGCCCTTGACCAGAAGCCCCTCGTCCACGGCGGCCCTGACGGCCGCGCCGATGTCCACACCGGCAACCGACCGCGCCGATCCGCTGCCCTGCGCGCCGCTGGCAAAACTGACCGCGATGGCCGGCTTGCGGAAACGCTCCTTCAACCGCGATGCGATCAGCCCGACGATGCCCGGATGCCAGTCGTCGCTTGCGACGACGATGACCGGCGCGCCCGTCGCATCGGCAGCTTCCGCCTCGCTCATCGCTTGCGCCAGCGCCTCCTGCTCCAGCGCCTGGCGTTCGCTGTTCAGCCGGTCGAGCTGGGCCGCCATGGCAGCGGCCTGCTCCGGATCGTCGCATGTCAGCAGGCGCGCGCCCAGCGCGGCATCGCCAATGCGCCCGCCGGCATTGATGCGCGGGCCGATCAGGAAACCGAGATGATATGGCGTCGGCGCATCGCGAAGACGCGCCACATCGCTTAAAGCACGGAGCCCCGCGTTGTCGCGCCGGCGCATGATCTTCAGGCCTTGCGAGACATAGGCGCGGTTGAGACCGGTCAGCGGCACCACGTCCGCAACGGTGCCGAGCGCGACGAGGTCGAGCCATTGCAACAGGTTCGGCAGATCATCCCTGCCCCGTTCTCGCAATTGCCTGAGCGTTTCGACAAGCACGAGAAAAACCACGCCGACGGCGGCAAGATGGCCCTGGCCGGAGATGTCATCCTGGCGGTTGGGATTGACCAGCGCGTTGGCTTGAGGAAGCGTCTCGCCCGTCTGATGATGGTCGATCACCACCACGTCGAGCCCTTTGGCGCGCGCGCCGGCAATCGTGTCGTGGCTTGCCGTGCCGCAATCGACCGTGACAACCAGCGTGCAACCTTGCGAACGGAAGCGCTCGAAGGCGGCCTCGTTCGGGCCATAGCCTTCGAAAATGCGGTCGGGAATATGGATGTCCGCCTTCACGCCAAGGGCCATGAGGAAACGGCCCAGAAGCGCGCTCGACGTTGCGCCATCAACGTCGTAATCGCCGAAAATGCCGATGCGCTCGTTCGCCTCAACGGCGTCGGCGATGCGGCTGGCTGCGCTTTCAGCATCCGTCAGCGTGCGCGGATCAGGCATCAGTTCGCGCAGCTTCGGCTCCAGAAAGAGACCGGCTTCATCGGGGTCTACACCGCGTGCAAGCAGGATGCGCGCGACGATTTCGGGAAGCTCGAGCTGCTCGGCGACACCGCGCACAAGACGCAATGAACCTTCCGGCAAACGGTCGACCCAGCGCCTGCCGGTCGCCGACCGGCTGACATCGAGAAAGGGTACGCCCGCCGCCGGGCCGTTCATGGGCTTTTCCGTCTGATGCTTAATGGAACTTGGCGAAGTGGCGGTGTTCTGCCTTGATGGTGCGGACGGTCTGCGTTGCCGAACGCATCACCAGCGTCTCGGTGGTGATGATCGACTTGCCGAAACGCACGCCTTCGAGAAGGTTGCCATCGGTCACGCCGGTCGCCGCGAACAGCACGTCGCCCTTGGCCATGTCTTCCATCGAATAGACCCGCTCGTGGTCCTTGATGCCCATGCGGGTGGCGCGCTCTTTCTTCTCCGGCGTATCGAGGATGAGCCGGCCCTGCATCTGGCCGCCGATGCAGCGCAGCGCGGCAGCCGCCAGCACACCTTCCGGAGCGCCGCCGATGCCCATGTAGATGTCGATGCCCGTCTCCTGGAAATCCACGGTGTGGATGACACCGGCAATATCGCCATCGCCGATCAGGCGGACGCCGGTGCCCAGCGCGCGGAGATCCTCGATGATCTTCGCGTGACGCGGACGGTCGAGCACGCAAGCGGTGATTTCGTTGACCGGAACGCCCTTCGCCTTGGCGAGCGCCTTGATGTTCTTTTCAGTAGGGGCGTCGATATCCACGAGGCCCGGCTCATAGCCCGGCCCAATGGCGATCTTGTCCATGTAGACGTCGGGCGCGTTGAGCAGGCTGCCGCCCTCGGCGAGCGCGATCACCGCCAGAGAGTTCGGCATGTCCTTGGCGCAGATCGTGGTGCCTTCCAGCGGGTCGAGCGCAATGTCGACCTTCGGTCCGGAGCCAAGCCCGACCTTTTCGCCGATGAAAAGCATCGGCGCCTCGTCGCGTTCGCCCTCGCCGATCACCACCGTGCCGTCGATCGGCAGGCGGTTGAGTTCGCGGCGCATCGCGTCGACGGCCGCCTGGTCGGCGGCGTGCTCATCGCCACGGCCGCGCTGGCGGGCGGCGGCGACGGCGGCGCGTTCAGTCACGCGGACGATTTCCAGTGTCAGCGCGCGGTCGAGAACCGCACTCAAGGATTCTTTTTCAGTAGCCATTGTTCCTGCCCTGTTGGCGATCCTAGGCCTTCTCGATTCGGATCATTTGCGGGCGGCCTTCAATATGCCCGTCCGCCTCGATCCGTGCCAAGGCCTCGCGGATATGCTCTTCCATGGTGTTGTGGGTGATGATGGTGACCGGAAGCGGCTTGCCGGTTTCGGTGTCGCCGCGCCCTTTCTGCATGATGCTTTCAAGCGAAATGCCGCTTTCGGCCATGCGTGTCGCAATTCCGGCGAAAGCGCCGGGACGATCGTAAACATTGAGCCGCAGATAATAGGCGCCCGCGTGGGTCTGCATCCCAGAACGGTTGACGGGCGACAGGCTCGCGGCGGGAATGCCGAAAACCGGCGTTAACCGCCCGCGCGCGATGTCGATGATGTCGCTGATGACAGCGGACGCCGTTGCGTCACCGCCGGCGCCGGCGCCAACCATGGTGATCTCGCCAAAGGCGTCGCCATCGACGGCAACCGCGTTCAGAACGCCGGAGACACGCGCCATCGGCGCCGATTTCGGCAGCATGGTCGGAGTTACGCGCTGCTCGATGCCCTGCTCGGTCTGCTGGGCGACGCCAAGCAGCTTGATCCGGTAACCCAGTTCGTCGGCGGCGCGCAGATCATCCTGGGAAATGGCGGAAATGCCTTCCAGGTAGATTGAGTTGAGATCAACCTCGCTGCCGAAGACAATCGCCGCCAGCAAGGCGAGCTTGTGCGCGGAATCGTGACCTTCAATGTCCGCGGTCGGATCGGCCTCGGCATAACCGAGCGCCTGCGCGTCCTTGAGGCATTCGTCGAATTCGAGCCCCTCGTCCTCCATCCGGGTCAGGATGTAGTTGCAGGTGCCGTTGAGAATACCGAAAACGCGGTTCACGGTGTTGGCGGTAGCGGCTTCGCGCACGGTCTTGATCGCCGGAATGCCGCCGGCGACGGCGGCTTCGAACCCGATTGCGAGATTGGCTTCATCCGCGACGCGCGCCAGAGCAGCGCCATGCTCGGCCAGCAGCGCCTTGTTGGCCGTGACCACATGCTTGCCCGCGTCAAGCGCCGCTTCAACGGCGGCCTTGGCGGGGCCGTTCGCGCCGCCTATCAGTTCGACGAAAACGTCGATGTCATCGCTGACCGCCAGGTTTGCGGCATCGTCGAACCAGGCCATGCCGCCGAGATCAAACCCGCGATCCTTGCCGCGCGAACGCGCCGACACACCTGTAACAACGATGCCCCGGCCAGCCTTCAACGCAATGGCATTCGCCTTTTGCTGCAGAATACGGGCCGTTGAAGCACCAACTGTGCCAAGGCCCGCGATACCGATGCGCAGCGGACGCGACATGCCCGATAGCTCCTGAATTCTTGCTTCCCGCCAGCGACTCGAAGGCTGACCGCCCCAAGGCTGCTCGCAGGCTTTACGGTGATGATTTGCGGTCCGAGACCAGCACGCCCGAAACGGGCCGCCGCCTGTTCAGGAACCGGCCCCCTTGAGCGCGATGACGTTGTGCATGGTTTCGGGCGCGGAGGCAAGGAAACGGCGCAGATTTCGTGCCGCCTGGCGGATACGCTGCTCGTTCTCCACAAGCGCGATGCGCACATAGCCCTCCCCATGCTCGCCAAAGCCGATACCGGGGGAAACGGCGACATCCGCCTTTTCCAGCAGCAGCTTGGCGAATTCCAGCGAGCCAAGCTCGCGGAACTCCTCCGGAACGGGCGCCCATGCGAACATGCTCGCTTGCGGCGCCGGAATGTCCCAGCCGGCACGTCCGAAGCTGTCCACAAGCGCATCGCGGCGCTCCTTGTAGATGGCCCGTGTCGCGGCAATGCAGTCATCCGGCCCGTTCAGCGCGGCGCTCGCGGCCACCTGGATCGGCGTGAAAGCGCCATAGTCGAGATAGGATTTCACCCGCGCAAGCGCGGCAATCAGGCGTTCGTTGCCGACCGCGAAGCCCATCCGGTAGCCGGGCATCGAATAGGTTTTCGAAAGCGAGGTGAACTCGACCGTCACATCCATGGCGCCGGGCACCTGCAGCACAGACGGCGGCGGGTTGTCATCGAAATAGATCTCCGAATAGGCGAGATCAGACAGCAGGATGATGTCGTGCTTCTTAGCGAAGGCAACCGCATCGCGATAGAATTCGAGGTCCGCGACGGCAGCCGTCGGATTGGCGGGATAGCACAGGATGACGGCGATCGGCTTGGGGATCGAATGGTTCACGGCGCGCTGGAGCGCATCGAAGAATTCCGGCCCCGGCTCCGCGGGCACCGAGCGGATCGTGCCGCCGGCCATCAGGAAGCCGAAGGCGTGGATCGGATAGCTCGGGTTGGGACACAAGACGACATCGCCGGGCGCGGTGATCGCCTGCGCCATGTTGGCGAAGCCTTCCTTGGAACCGAGCGTGGCGACAACCTGCGTATCGGGATTGAGCTTCACGCCGAAACGGCGGCCGTAATAAGCAGCCTGCGCGCGGCGAAGGCCCGGAATGCCGCGCGAGGCCGAATAGCGGTTCGTGCGCGGCTTGCCGATCGTTTCGATCATTTTTTCCTCGATGTGCCGGGGGGTCGGCAGATCGGGATTGCCCATGCCAAGATCGATGATGTCGCTGCCGCGCGCACGCGCACCCGCCTTGAGGCGGTTGACCTCTTCGAACACATACGGGGGAAGCCGCTTGATGCGGTGAAACTCAGTCATGGAATGGCTCCGTGGGCCGCGCTGTCCCGGGAGGCTTGCTCCTCACCGGGCAAATCAGTCTACCGGCCTTCAATCTTCTTGCGCGCGTCCTTTTCCGCCGTATCGCGCAAGGTTTCAAGCTCCTTGACAGCCGCTGCCTGCTCTTCCGGTGTCTTTGAAGGGGCCTGCTGCTCCGGCGGCGGCTGCCGGAAGTCGGGGGCCGGGCCCGACGGCTGCCGCAGATCGTCCGGCACATCGGGGCGCAATGAGGGAACATTGGTGCCCGCGCAGGCGGACAAAATGCCTGCCGCTAACCCAACAGCAATTATAAGCCGGATATACTGCCTGGACGTCTTCTGCCTTCCGGCACGGTCAACCATATATCATTCCCAAGTCATATTTTCTAACTTTACGCCGTGCGGCGGTAAGGCTTCAATGTGGCAGAAGAAAAGTCGAACAAGATCAATAATTCGTTGCGCAACGCAACAGGAAACGCAAAGCCAAACACAGGGCAACCTGAAATGACCTCGACCGAAAACGCGCCTACCCATTACCAGATCAAGGATCCGGAAGCGTTGGCGCGCAATCTGGCCGCGCTGACCGAGGAAACCGGCAAGGCCGTCGCGGCCATCCTTGAGCCACGCGAGCGTGGCGAAGCAAAGATGCTGCTGGCGGCCGAAACCGCCCAGGCCATGAAGACTCTTGCCGAGATCGCCGAAAGGTGGAGCACGAATCCCGCCAAACTGGTCGAGGCGCAATCGGGCCTGACGTCCAAATACATGGAGCTTTGGACCAACACCCTGCGCAAACTTTCCGGGGAAACCGTTGAACCGGTCGCCAACCCCGAACCGGGCGACAAGCGCTTTGCGGATCCCGACTGGTCCTCGCACCCGGTGTTCGACTTCATCAAGCAGGCCTATCTGCTGACATCATCGTGGGCCGAGCACATAGTCGATCAGACCGAAGGGCTTGACGAGCACACCCGCCAGAAGGCGCATTTCTACATCAAGCAGCTGGCCGCCGCGCTGGCGCCGTCGAATTTCATCCTCACCAATCCCGAATTGATGCGCGAGACGCTGGAGCACAATGGCGAGAACCTCGTCAACGGCATGCGCATGCTGGCGGAAGACATCGAGCGCGGTCATGGCGAACTGAAACTGCGCCAGTCGGACCCCTCGCAGTTCGGCGTCGGTGTCAATCTCGCCATGACGCCCGGCAAGGTGGTCTTCCAGAACGACCTGATGCAGCTGATCCAGTACACACCGACCACCGAAAAGGTGCTGAAACGTCCGCTGCTGGTCGTGCCGCCGTGGATCAACAAGTTTTACATTCTCGACCTCAATCCGGACAAATCCTTCATCAAGTGGGCGGTGAATGCCGGCCATACCGTGTTCGTCATCTCATGGGTCAATCCCGACACGAAAATGGCGAAGAAGTCCTTCTCCGACTACATCAACGAAGGACCGTTGACGGCGCTCGACGTGATCCACGAGATCACCGGCGAGAAAAAGGTCAACGCAATCGGCTACTGCGTCGGTGGAACGCTGCTGGCCATCACCCTTGGCCTGATGGCGGCGCAAAAGGACAAGCGGATCGCCACCGCGACGCTGCTGACCACACAGGTCGATTTCACCTATGCGGGCGACCTCAAGGTCTTCGTCGACGAGGAACAGGTCGCAGCGGTCGAGGAAGAGATGGAGCGGACCGGCTATCTCGCCGGAAGCCGCATGGCGACCGCCTTCAACATGCTGCGCGCCAACGACCTGATCTGGCCCTATGTCGTCAGCAACTATCTGAAAGGGCGCAAGCCGTTCCCCTTCGACCTGCTCTACTGGAACTCAGATTCAACGCGGATGCCGGCAGCGAACCATTCGTTCTATCTGCGCAACTGCTACCTCGACAACAAGCTGTCCAAGGGCAAGATGAAGATCGGCGGCGTGAAGGTCGATCTGTCCAAGTCCAAGGTGCCGGTCTTCAACCTTGCCACCCGTGAAGATCATATCGCGCCGGCAAAATCGGTTTATTTCGGCTCGAAATGCTTCGGCGGACCGATGGATTACGTGCTTGCGGGATCGGGGCACATCGCGGGAGTCGTCAATCCGCCCGCCAAGCAGAAGTACCAGTTCTGGACCGGTCCCGCGCCATGGACCGACGACACGCCCTACGAGAAATGGCTGGAAAAGGCCGAGGAGCATCCCGGCTCATGGTGGCCCTACTGGCAGAAATGGATCGAGGGGCACAACGACAAGATGGTCGACGCGCGCGAACCCGGTGGCGGTAAACTGGAGCCGATCGAGGATGCACCTGGCTCATATGTGAAGGTACAGTCCTAACCGTTGTCGCGGTAAGAAATGAACTCCAGCAGCGAACCGTCGGGATCGCGGAAGTAGACGCTGGCGCCCTTCCCGCCCCTGCCGAAACGGCTGACCGGACCAAGCTCGATTGCGACATCGTGCGCCTGAAGATGCGCGACCGCGTCGGCAATCGGCCCGTCCCATTCGAAACACAGGTCGGAATTGCCCGGCATGACCGGTTCCTTCGCGCGCGGATGACCGATGCCGTCGGGCCCATGCAGGTTGAGCTGCGCGTTGGCGAAGCGGTAGCACCACTTGCCGTTCGGCACGGCGACGACCTCCGCCCCCATCACGTCGCGGTAAAACGCATTGCATACCTCCCAGTCGGAGACATGGACAACGCTATGGTCGAGCTTAACCGGCAAAACCATGGTCAAAACCTCCTTGCGATCACGGGAACAGCGCGACGTGGCCGATGCCGGTGGTTTCCTCAAGGCCGAACATGACGTTCATGTTCTGGATCGCCTGCCCCGCCGACCCCTTCACGAGATTGTCCAGCGTGGAGATGATGATGACGCGGCCGGGGATGCGGTCGTCGAAGGCGTTGAGCAGGCAATGGTTGGAGCCCCGCACCATCTGGGTCGCCGGACCGACGCCCTTGTCCAGCACATGGACGAACGGCTCATCGGCATAGGAATCGTTCCATGCCGCACGGATATCCCCGGCTTTTTTACCGCCGGTGGGGCGCACATAGATCGTCAGCAATTCGCCGCGGCTCATGGGCACCAAGTGCGGTGTGAAGCTGATTGTGGTGTCGGTGCCGCTTGCGCTGCTCAGTTCCTGCTCGATCTCGGGCATGTGCCGGTGCTTCGTCACGCCATAGGGCGACATGCCCTCACCCGCCTCGCAAAACAGGGTCATTTCCTTCAGGCTGCGCCCGGCGCCGGATACGCCCGACTTGGCGTCGATGGTGATGTCGGCCATATCGATCAGTCCGGCCTTGGCCAGCGGCAGCAGGGCCAGCAGGGCCGCCGTGGGATAGCAGCCGGGACACGCAACGAGCCGCGCATCGGAAATGGCATCACGGTTGTGCTCGGTCAGCCCGTAGACGGCCTCGCCTTGCATATCCATCGCGGTATGAGGCCGCCCGTACCAGGTCTCGTAGGTCTCGGGATTGCGCAGCCGGAAGTCGGCGGACATGTCGACAAAGCGGACATGGGGAAAGCGCTCCAGAACATCTTTGGTGATTTCCTGCGTCGTGCCATGCGGCAGGCCGCAGAAAACGACATCAACGTTCTCCCAATCGGCTTCCTCAACCGTGGTCAGGTCTGGCAGGCCGGAGAACCCCAGATGCGGAAAGACAGCGGCCATCGGCTTGCCGGCATGCGTGTTCGCGGTCAATGCCGCGATTTCCATGTTGGGATGGGTCAGCGCCAGGCGGACAATATCGGCGCCCGTATAGCCAGAAGCGCCAAGAACCCCGACCCGGAGGATTGCGTCGACCATTTGTTTTCTCCTGCCCGTCACGGGCAAATCAAATTAGTGAAGCTGTTGCCCCATGCATCAAACAAAACGGGGCGGACCGCAAGGCCCGCCCGGCATAACTGGCATCCCGATGCGGCCGGTCAAATCAATCCCGCATCTCCAAGTATGCGGATCATCGGCTGCAGATGCGCCTCGTACCGGCGCCAGCCTTCCGAACTGCCGGTATAAATCTTCTGGCGCACCTGGGCCTTGGAAAGGGTCCGGACCGCGCCTTTTCTCTTGTGAATTTCGAGGTGCTCCGGCTGCCAGTCGAGCCCGAGAAAGCCGAACAGCTCGCGCGCGTGGGTTTCCGGATCCTCGGTCAATGCGCGGTAGTCCACGTCATGAATACGCCCCGGAAAGCGGCCGCGCCAGAAATCCATCATCTCGGCATACATGACATGATAGTGCGCCACGTCTTCCAGATCATAGGCGAAACCATTGCCGAAGCCGCCGAAATTATGCCGGAAAACCGACCAGCAAACCGCGCGTGGATCGCGCACCAGGTTGACGATTTTCGCCTCCGGAAAAGCGCAGGCGATATAGCCTATCCAGCGGAAATTAAGCGGCATCTTGTCAATGATGTAGCGCTCATCCACACCGAGCTTTTCCAGACTTTGCAGATAGCCTTCGCGCACGCCCTTGAGTATCGCGGCATGGTCGCCGGAATGCTTCTGGCGCATGGCGCCAATCGTTCTCGCCAGATCGTCCAGTTCTCCAGCCGTGTGCACATCCGCGTGGCCGGCAACAATCTGCTCGACCAGCGTGGTGCCGGATCGCGGCATCCCCAGAATGAATACCGGAGCATGCTTTGCCGGGCTTAAATCCGCTTTGGGCAGTTCAGCGGCGCCTGATTTTTCTGAAAACATTGACCTGAGTTCGGCAAACAAGGAACGGTCAAACTTGATGTCGTAGCCCAAACGCTCCTTGCGAAGGCGGTTGGCCTCCTTGAGCCTGCCAAAAGCGGCATCCGTCTCATTCAGATCGTCATACGCCTTGGCCAGGGCAAAATCGACATGCGCCCGCTCTGTTGGCTGCAGCGATGCGGAAGCGGACACGTCTTCCATTTTCGCGATTAGCGGGTCTCCGGATTCAAATGTGTGGATATTTCCGTAGAGCGCATAAGCAAGAGTGTGCTCGGGCTTATTGGCGATTGAGCGCTTGTAGTAATCGGCCGCCTCATCGAAGCGCCCCCAGGAACTGTAAATCGTCCCCATTTTTGTCAGTATCTCGGGATCGTCCGGGCGCAAGGACAGAGCCTTGCCGCAATGCTCTGCCGCCTTTTCGAGGTTGCTCGCGCCGTAACAGATGTCACTGAGGTTCATATAGGCGTCGGCAAGGCCCGGATCGATATCGATGGCCCGCAGGCAGCTCTTGGCCGCGGCGTCGAAATCGCCCGTTTCAATCAGGATTGCGCCCAGCTTGTTATGCGCTTCGGCGTCATAGGGCTTGAGCTTCAACACCTGTTCATAGCAGTCCCTTGCATCCAGGAGCCTGCGCTGATCGTGAAAGATCATTCCAAGGTTGTTGTAGGCGTCGGCGTAATCCGGCTTGATCCTGATTACGTTGCGAAAGCAGCGTTCGGCAACATCGTAGCGGCCAAGATAGGCGTTCGCCAACCCGGTGATGTCCCAGAGGAACACCGATGAGGCGTATCTGGCGGCCAGCGGTTGCGCCGTCCTGAGAACAGCTTCGAAATTGCCCTGCTGAAACAGGGTTATCAGTGTCTGCGCCTCGTTCGGCGGCAGATCGATAACCTGCCCGCTCTGCTGTGATCCGCCCAGCGCGTCCAGCGCCTTGCGCGCACGCGCGTTGTTCGGGAACTTCCCGAGGACGGCCATGTAGATCTGGCGCGCCTGCTCGAACTCGCGCTTCTTTTCGTGCGCCTTTGCGCGCGACATTGCCTTTTCAATCGACAGGCTCATCAAACACTCGCATCAGGAAGGATCATCCGGGCGGGACGTACACTACGGCCGGGATGCCGCACAAGCAAAAGGGCCGCGTTTCCGCAGCCCCTTGAAGCCTTTCCGGCTTTCCGGGGTAACATCTAGCCCCTGGAGAGATTGCCTAGCGTGACGGGCATCCCGCCGCAAACGCTCAAATCAATCCTGCATCTTCCAGTATGCGGATCATCGGTTGCAGATGCGCTTCATAGCGGCGCCACTCTTCCGAGCTGCCTGTATACATTTTCTTGCGTGCCTGAAACATCGAGGCAGTCCGCACCACACGCTTGTTCTTGTGGAACGACAAGCAGGCATCTTCCCATTCCAGGCCGAGATACTCGATAAGCTTCCGCGTCTCTTCTTCCTGGTTTTCTGTCAGCCGCTGATAGTCCAGATCGTAAAAACCACCCGGGAATCGCTCGCGCCAGAAATCCATCAGTTCCGCATACATGACATAGTAATGGGCGATATCCTCGATATCATGCGTGTTCCCGTTTCCGGCATCGGAAAAAAGCTGGCGAAAATTCGACCAACAAACAGCCCGGGGATCACGAACCATGTGAATGATTTTCGCCTCAGGAATAGCATTGATAATTTTATCGATATGCAAGAAATTGTACGGCATCTTGTCCGTAATATATGACTCATCCCTTTCGAAATATTCGACCCTTTTCATATAAGAGGAGCGCAATAATTCCAGTTTCTTGCGCGGGTCATCAATTCCGGAATCTATCGCTTCTTGCACAGCCCAAGGCAAGCTTCGGAGCTCACCTGCCCCGTAGACTTGCGAGTGGCTGCTAACGATTTGCTCGACGAGCGACGTGCCAGAACGCGGCATGCCAAGAATAAATATTGGTGTATATCTATTGTTCGACAAAATATTTAATGAAAAAGTACCATTACTTTTGTCATTTAAATCACTCTCCTTTATATTATCAAATTTTTTCCTATCAATCGAAATATCATAATTCAAAAATACCTTCCGGATCCGATTACCCTCATGAAAAAAACTGAATGCCCTGTCATAATCTCCCATATCATGGGAAATTTTCGCTAGTATAAAATTAATATTGATTTGCTCATGCGTATCTAGCGTATTCGACTCAAATAATTCCATAACTTTGTGAAATATCAGGTCATCATTATCAATTTTCTTCAATTTACTGAGCGCAAAGTAGGCTGCAATACTTCTAGGTTCAATTTCCAAGGCCCGCTCAAAACACTCGATAGCCTCTGCGTGCTTACCTACAACCACAAGAACATTACCAAGAATGATTATCGCTTTGGCGTTACCCGGATTCACTTCCACCGCTTTGCGGCAACAGGCCTCGGCATCATCCAGTTTATCCAATTCTTCATAAGCCTGAGCAAGATTGCTATAAGCCTCGATGAGAGCAGGATCCAGTTCGATTGCTTTGTGTAGATATTCTACTGCTTCTTTAAACAAAGTCCGCCGCGTCAGGCTTGCCCCAAGGTTGCTATAGGCTTCGGCATAATCGGGTTTTAGCTCGATGGCTCGCCGCAAACTCTTGATTGCCATCGGGGTTTTGGCTTGCAAATTCAGAATAAATCCCAAGTAATTATGAGCCTTGGCATAATCCGGCTTCAATTTTACGGCATGACTGAAGTAGTTTATCGCCTTTTTTCCGTCACCCATCTGCTCATACAAAATACCAAGGTTGCAAAACACCTCAGCGTTATCGGGCTTTATCGAAAGGGCTTTTGAATAGCTCTCTTCAGCTTCCGCAAATTTTCCCTGCTCCTGAAGCATCATGCCGACATTGTTATGCGCTTCGGCGAAATTCGGCCGTATCTTGAGGGCGGCCTGATAGCGTTCGGCGGCATCCTCGTAACGTTTTTCCTTCTGAAGAATCGTACCGATATTGTTGTGCGCTTCGGCGTAATCGGGCCTTAGCTCGAGCGCTTTCGAATACTCCGCGATCGCCTCTTCCGGCCTTTCCTGTTCTTTGAGTACATTGCCAATATTATTATGCGCTTCGGCATATCCGGGCTGGAGCTCAAGCGCTTGACGGAAGCTTGCCTCCGCTTCCTCCAGTTTACCTTGCTCCAAAAGCACGACACCAAGCCCGTTATGAGCCAGTGACATATCCGGTTTGAGACTTACCGCCCGAGCATAGCTATCAGCAGCGTCATCCAGCTTGCCCTGCTCCTTGAGCGTGTTGCCCAAATTGTTGTGCGCCTCGGCGAAATCCGGCTTGATTTCGACAACTCTGCGGAAACATGCCTCAGCCTCGGCAAACCGGCCCAGCGATGCGTTGGCCATAGCCGTGATATCCCAAAGGAACGCTGACGATGGATGCTGGGCAGCGATCGTCTCCGCCGCCTTCACGGCCAAATCGGGCCTTCCCTGCTGCATGAACGCAATCAGCTTGCGGGCTTCATCCTGGGGCAGATCGATGCCCTGGCCGCCCTGCTGTTTTCCACCGCCGAGAGCCTCCAGCGCCTTTTTCGCGCGGCCATTATTCGGGAATTGCCCGAGAATTGAGGTGTAGATCTGGCGCGCCTGTTCGAACTCGCGCTTCTTTTCATGCGCCTTGGCAAGCGACATCGCCTTTTCGATTGATAGGCTCATCAAACACTCGTTTTTCTACGTTCCGGTATCGGCAGGACCTACACTACGGCCAAGCCGGCGCGCAAGCAAAAGGGGCCGCGTTTCCGCAGCCCCTTGAAGCATTTCGATCTTTCGAATTGAAAGATTAGCGCTTGGAGAACTGGAAGC
>JAGRLC010000006.1:7380-64404 GCA_020441995.1 Rhodobiaceae bacterium | reverse complement strand
GCCTTGGCCTTGCCGTACTTCTTACGCTCGACGACACGCGGATCGCGGGTCAGGAAGCCGTTCTTCTTCAGCACGCCGCGCAGTTCCGGCTCGTAATAGGTCAACGCCTTGGAGAGGCCGTGGCGCACCGCGCCCGCCTGTCCCGACAGACCGCCGCCGGCGACCGTGCAGTTGATGTCGTACTGGCCGGTGCGCTGGGCAACGACGAGCGGCTGCTGCATCAGCATGCGCAGAACCGGACGGCCGAAATACTCGTCGAACGGCTTGCCGTTGATCATGATGCGGCCGCCGCCCGGCTTGATCCAAACGCGGGCGATGGCGTCCTTGCGCTTGCCGGTCGCGTAAGCGCGGCCGTGCGCGTCGAGCTTCTGCTCGTGAACCGGAGCGGACTCGACCGCGGCGGGCGTATCGCCCATCGCGCCACCGAGTTCCTCAAGCGACTGGATGGTTTCCTCGCTCATGCCTGCCTCGCGTTCTTGGAGTTCATCGCCGCAACGTCGAGCGTCACGGGCTGCTGCGCCTCGTGGGGATGCTCGGAGCCGGCATAAATCTTCAGGTTCTTCATCTGCTTGCGCGACAGCGGACCGCCGGGCAGCATGCGCTCAACGGCCTTTTCGAGCACGCGCTCGGGGAAGCGGCCGGCGAGGATCTCGTCGGGACGCGATTCCTTGATGCCGCCGGGGTGGCCGGTGTGACGGTAGTAGCGCTTGTTCCACAGCTTCTTGCCGGTGAACACCACCTTGTCAGCGTTGATAACGATGACGTTGTCGCCGCAGTCGACATGCGGGGTGAAGATCGGCAGGTGCTTGCCGCGCAGCCGCTTCGCGATCAGCGAAGCCAGCCGGCCAACGACGAGACCCTCAGCATCGATCAGCACCCAGCGCTTTTCGACTTCGGCCGGTTTTGCCGAAATGGTCGTCTTCATGGTTGTTTCTTTCTTGGCTTTTGGCGCAGCGGAACGGCATTGCCCTTCCAGCGCATCAGTCAGGCGCGGATATGTACAGACAGGCCCAATCGCCGTCAACACTATTTTTCCGGCATAAATCGGAAAATATCCAATAGAATCAATATATTAAAATTACGGTATTATTTTACCTCCATTACCTGACGGGATCGAATAGGTCCCCACGACATGAGCGACGACATCTTCGCTGCCGTCGGAGCGCAGCGAAACCTCCGCGACCGCCAGCCTTTTGCCGAGTTTCAGGAGACTGCAATCGGCTATGAGGTCGGCCTGTCCCGGCTTGCGCAGGAAGTTGATCGACAGGTTCGTCGTCACCGCCAGTGCCACGGGACCGAGTTGCGCGAGAATGGCGATATACATCGCGTAGTCGGCGATGCTCATCATCGCCGGACCTGATACCGTGCCGCCGGGGCGAAGGTGCCGCTCGTGATAGAACAGGCGCACGGTTGCCCCCATCGGGCGCACGGATTCCACGGCAAAGCTGCGGCCGCCGTGGTGGACCTGAGGGAACTCCCTGTCGATGAAAGCTTCGAGCTCTTCAATCGACATCACCGGCTCGTGCGCCATATGCCCAATTCTCCCGTACATGACATTCTGATTATGTTATCCCGGATGTGACACAGAAAAGGGCTTGAAGACCAGACCATGGCCACCTCCTCCCCGCATGGCGCACATGACATGAGCGAAGCTCCAATCCTCGTCACCGACGACGGACCGGTGCGCATCCTGACGCTGAACCGGCCCAAGGCGCGCAACACGCTTACGGTCGGCATGATGACGGCGCTGGAAAAGGCCTTCGCCGACATCGCCAGGACGCCCGCCGTGCGCTGCGTCGTAATCCGTGCCGAGGGCCCGGGGTTCTGCGCCGGCCATGACCTGAAGGAGATGCAGGCGCATCGCAACGACGCCGACCGGGGCAAGGCGTTCTTCACCGATCTCTTCACCCAGTGCACGCGGCTGATGGGGCTGATCCGCGCCTGCGAACGCCCGGTGATCGCCGAGGTTCAGGGCATTGCAACCGCGGCGGGCTGCCAGCTTGTCGCAACCTGCGACATCGCGGTTGCCAGCTCAAACGCCCGCTTCGGCGTCAACGGCATCGATGTCGGCTTCTTCTGTTCTACGCCCGCGGTCGCGCTTGCCAGGAACATCGACCGAAAGAAGGCGATGGAACTGCTGCTGACGGGGCGGATGATGAGCGCCGAGGAAGCCTGTGACGCGGGTCTTGTCAATCACGTCGCGGACGCGGAAGAACTCGCAGCAACGACAATGGGTATCGCCACGACGATTGCCGGCAAGTCGACTGCTGTCGCCGCGCTTGGCAAGAAAGCCTTCTACGAGCAGGTCCAGATGCCGCTCGGCAAGGCATACGAGCTTGCCAGCCAGGCGATGGTTGAAAACCTGCTGCTCGCCGACGCCGAGGAAGGCTTCACCGCCTTCATCGACAAGCGCCCGCCGGAATGGCAGGACAAGTAGGCGGCATCACATGAATCACGACAGTTACGACGACGCTTATGTGCGCGGCATACTGGACGATGTGAAAACCATCGCCATGGTCGGCGCAAGCGCCAACAGCATCCGGCCGAGCTACTTCGTGCTGAAGTATCTGCTCGACAAGGGGTACAAGGTTTTTCCGATCAATCCGGGCCACGCCGGAAAGGACATCCTCGGCCAAACAGTCTACGCCAGTCTGGCGGACGTGCCGGAACCGATCGACATGGTCGACATCTTCCGCAACTCGGAGGCCGCAGGTGCCGTTGTCGACGAGGCGCTGACGCTTGATCCTCTTCCCAAGGTGATCTGGATGCAGCTCACAGTGCGCAACGACGCTGCCGCCGGGAAAGCCGAGGCCGCCGGCGTGCGCATGATCATGAATCGTTGCCCGAAGATCGAATACGGGCGGCTGTCCGGTGAGATCGGCTGGGTCGGCGTCAATTCGCGCACGCTGTCGTCGAAGCGCCCGAAGCTTGCCAGCCGCGGTTTCCAGCACCGCACCATCGGCAAGTAACGCGCACCGGCCGGTCACGTTCAAAGCTTTGCATATGAACATGAATCCTGCCTGCGCCGTTGCACTGGCGCTTCGCTCTGGCTTATGAGTCCTTCGGAATTTTCATAACGAACGACAAAAACCGCCCGAGAGGCGCATTTCCTGGAGGGAAATAGTCATGAGCGAGCCCCGCGAACCCGGCTTTTCGACACTGGCGATCCACGCCGGCGCGCAGCCCGACCCGTCCACAGGCGCGCGCGCGACGCCGATCTACCAGACAACATCCTTCGTCTTCGACGATGTCGACCATGCCGCGTCGCTGTTCGGCCTGCAGGCCTTCGGCAATATCTACACGCGCATCGGCAACCCAACCTGCGCGGTGCTGGAAGAGCGCATCGCGGCGCTGGAAGGCGGCACGGCGGCGCTTGCGGTCGCCTCCGGCCACGCGGCCGAGCACCTCGTCTTCCATACGCTGCTGTCGCCGGGTGATGAGTTCATCGCCGCACGCCAGCTCTATGGCGGTTCCGTCAACCAGTTCGGCGAGGCCTACAAGAAATTCGGCTGGAACGTCGTGTGGGCCGACATCGACGACATTTCCAGCTTCGAGAACGCCGTTTCCGACAAGACCAAGGCGATCTTCATCGAATCCATTGCCAATCCCGGCGGCGCGATCACCGACATCGAAGCGATCTCGAAGATCGCCAAGAAGGCCGGCGTACCGCTCATCGTCGACAACACGATGGCCTCCCCCTACCTGTGCCAGCCGTTCAAGCACGGCGCCGACATCATCGTGCATTCGGCGACCAAGTTCCTCGGCGGGCATGGCAACTCCATCGGCGGTCTCATTGTCGATGGCGGCACGTTCGACTGGTCGGCACCGGGCAAGTACCCCTCCCTGTCGGAGCCCTGCGCCTCCTATCAGGGCATGGTGCTCTACGAGACCTTCGGCAATTTCGCATTCGCCATCGCCTGCCGCGTGCTTGGCCTGCGCGATCTCGGGCCCGCCCTGTCGCCGTTCAACGCCTTCATGCTGCTGACCGGTATCGAGACGCTGCCGCTGCGTATGCAACGCCACTCCGACAATGCGCTTAAGGTCGCCGAATATCTCAAGGCCCACCCCAAGGTCGACTATGTGAACTATTCGGGACTTGAGGGCGACAAGTACAACGAAGCGGCGAAGAAATACTGCCCCAAGGGCGCAGGCGCGGTGTTCACCTTCGGGCTCAAGGGCGGATACGACGCCGGCGTCGCGCTGGTGTCCGGCGTCGAGATGTTCTCGCATCTCGCCAATATCGGCGACACCCGCAGCCTGATCATCCATCCGGCCTCAACCACGCACCGCCAGCTCACCGACGAGCAGAAAACGAAGGCGGGCGCAGGCCCGGAGGTCGTGCGTCTTTCCATCGGCATAGAGGAAGTGGCCGACATCATCGCCGATCTCGACCAGGCGCTTGAAAAGATCTGACGCCGATAGCACTGCAGACAACATCAAAGCCGGGGCGGATAACCGCTCCGGCTTTTTTATATGTGCTGCCGCCCAGCTCTCAATCGCTTTGGAAACGGCGGCGCGCTTCGCGTTCAATATCGAGCCGCAACTGAAGATCCGCGAGTTTTTTCATCTCGCGCTTACGCGCTTCCTCGCCGACAGTCTCACGCAGAATGCGGGTCTGCTGCTCAACCGCCTTGCGCAATTCGATTTCGCGCGGCACCGCGCCATTCTCCGCCATGATGCGGAAGCCAACCGCATCCGCACTTGCGCCGCCGGTCATGTCCAAAGGCTTTCCCGCGCCCTTCAGGTTGTCGAGCTGGCCTTCGGCAATTCCCTTCAAGATTTGCCGTTCGGAAAGTACTGAGAATTTCATCGAACTGACTCCTCCTTGCCCGGCGCGGCAAGGAAGCCGCGCTCGATCTCGTCGAATACCGGCCAAAACATCTCCAGCCCATTTGAGCCGCGATGCCCGAACGCGGTCAATGCGCCGGTCATCGCGATAGCGGCGGGAAACGGAGACAGGTCGGCGCGGAAAACCTCTTGGGCCTGCCCTATCGCCAGAATGTCGGCGTAGCGCTGGCACCAGCCCCGGGTAAAACTTTCAAGTACCGCCGCCACGTTTGGTTCGATCCCGGAGGTCTGCGTCAATTGCATGAAACATGCGGCAAGTTCCGGCCTGTCACGCAGGCTGTCGCGGTAGGCCTGCGCCTCGGCGCGGAGCTGGACGCGAGCGGGCCTGGCCGGATCGGGCGCCGGTGGCAGCATGGCGAGGAAGCTGTCTCGCGTGGTTTCCGCCACAAGGGCTACCAATGCGGTCTTGCTGGGCACATGAAAATGCAGGGTCGAGATGTTGATGCCGACGCGCGCGGCGACATCGCGGGTGCGTAATGCCGCATATCCGTTTTCGAGGATGAGCTCCCGAGCGGCCTGCGCAATCATTGCGCGGCGTTCGTCCTTGCGAACGTAGGGCTGTGAATGCGTTATCATGAATCAATCATATGATTGATTTTGAATCACCGCAAGGCAATCCAGACACTCGGCAGCACGCGCCATTACCGCTAGGCTCGAACAACAGGACAGGCGAGGACTCTTTGGATCAACAGACATTCAATCTCCTGATGCTTGCGTGGATTGCGCTGGCCATCTTGCTGATGCCGGTGCAGCTATTCGTTACTGCGCCCTATGGACGCCATGCCAGCAGGCGCTGGGGACCGGTGATCGGCAACCGGCTCGGTTGGGTGATCATGGAGATCGTGTCGCCTGTGGCGCTTCTGGCGGCCTTCTTGTGGGGCGGCATACCGGATACCGGCGTTATCTGGGTCTGCGTTGCGCTGTGGATTGCCCACTACATGCATCGCGCCATTGTGTTCCCGCTGCGCATACGTACATCCGGCAAGCACATTCCCGTGGCAATCGTGCTCTCGGCGGTCGCATTCAACAGCATCAATGGCTGGGCGAACGGTTTCTATCTCGGCAGCGGCTGGGGCGGCTATCCGCCCGGCTGGGGCAGCGACCCGAGATTCATCATCGGCATCGCCGTCTTTCTTGCCGGGGCCGCGATCAACCTTTGGGCCGACGGCGAACTGATCGCCCTGCGCAAACACCGCGAAAGCCATTACACGATCCCGCATGGCGGGTTGTTCGAAAAGGTCTCCTGCCCCAATCATCTGGGCGAGATCATCGAGTGGTGCGGCTTTGCGATTGCCTGCTGGAACCTTCCGGCGCTGGCATTCGCGGTATGGACGGCGGCAAACCTGATCCCGCGCGCGCTCAGCCATCACCGCTGGTACGCGCGCGAATTCCCCGACTATCCCGCTAACCGGAAGGCGCTCGTGCCTTACGTTTTGTGAGTGCAACCAAGCTATTGCCGGTGCACTAAACAAGCCCTACGGTCGTCACCCAATCTTGTGAAAAAGGCCACCCGCCGTGCTTCAGGACATCAATCTGCACCTCATTCTGCTTGCCGCCTTTGTTGCGGCCGTCAGTCCGGGGCCTGCCACACTGGCCCTTGCTGGAACCTCCATGGCGGCGGGCCGGAAAGCGGGCCTTTCTCTGGCGAGCGGCATTACGACAGGATCGGTGATGTGGTCCGCGGCTGCGGCGGCGGGCTTGAGCGCGATCATGATGGCGCATGTCTGGATGCTGGAAGCCGTCAGATATTTCGGCGCCGGCTATCTTCTCTTCCTTGCGTTCAAGTCGGCCAGGGCCGCGCTTTCGCAGAAAGCTTCCAGCGCGAAGCAAATGCAAGGCACGCCGCGCGCGCTTTATTTCAAGGGCTTGATGCTGCACCTGACCAATCCGAAGGCAATCCTGTTTTTCGGGTCGCTGTATTCGATCGGCGTCCCAGCCACCATCTCACCGATGCAGTTGGCCTTCATCGTTGCCATCGTCGGGATGCAGAACTTCGTGCTCTTTCACGTCTACGCGCTGCTGTTTTCCAACCCGTGGCTCAGCAAGGGATATCTGCGGCTGCGCCGCTGGTTTGAATCCGCTTTCGCGATCGGATTTGGTCTGGCCGGCGCAAAGATACTGACCGCACGCCTGCAATAGGCGCATCGTCCCGCAGCGCTAAGCAGCCACGGGCATCCTCTGCGGCGTCCGCAGCGCGTCGGCATGCACCACCGCGATGCCGAACAGGATGATCGCCACCAGTTGGTGAGCCAGCGCGACATGGATCGGCACGCCAAGCACAAGCGCCGAGATGCCCAGCACCACCTGCACAACCGTTACTGCAAGCATCAGCCCTGCCCGCTTCCTCGTGCCCTCATTCGCTGCGTTCCTCCAAGCATCCAAGGCATGGCATGCGATCAGCGCGGTAACGAGATAAGCGAACATGCGGTGGTTGAACTGGACGGCGGTGATATTCTCGAATGCGTTCAGCCACCACGGCGACAGCTGCCCGAGGCCATCGGGCACCAGCTTGCCATCCATCAGCGGCCATGTCGGATAGGCAAGCCCGGCGTCAAGCCCGGCGACAAGGGCGCCGAGCAGGATCTGCAGGAAGATCACGGGCGCTATCAGCTTGCCGAGAACAGCGATACGGGCCGGCTCAGCGTCCGCGTGCGCCTTCTCCCCCACCTGCCGCGAGAGCCAGACGAGATAGGCGAAGATCAGCACCGCCATGCCGAGATGCGCCGCAAGTCGGTACTGGCTGACATCGGTGCGTTCGACAAGGCCGCTTGCAACCATCCACCAGCCGATTGCGCCCTGCATGCCGCCGAGCACGAAAGCGCCGAACGTGAGCCAGAGCATGCGGCGAGTGAGCCAGCCGCGCGCAAGGAAGAACAGGAACGGCACGATGAACAGCACGCCGACGAAGCGGCCCAGCAGGCGGTGGCCCCACTCCCACCAGTAGATCTGCTTGAACTCTTCAAGGGTCATGCCCTTGTTGACCAAGTGGTATTCCGGAATCTGCCGGTATTTCTCGAACTCGGCATGCCAGTCCGCCTCGCTGAGGGGCGGGAGCGCGCCGGTCACGGGCTTCCATTCGGTTATTGAGAGGCCTGAATCCGTCAGCCGCGTTGCTCCGCCGACCATGACCATGGCGACCACGGCAATGGCGAGCGCAAGCAGCCAGACACGCACCGCGCGATCCGCATGGGCCGGTCGCGCGGCGGCCTGTCCCGATGTTGTCGCGATGTCCTGCGGCTGCGCACTCATGTTGTCTTGGTCTCTTGCGTTTGTGACACAAGCCGCTAACTACGGCGGCGACACATTTCAGGCAAGGCAAAGCGGGCTGAAGCGCGCCTTTGCCGCAGTCTTGCGGGGAAGAAGGATCACCATGACCGAGCAAATGCGCACGCGGCCGAGGTTCAAGACGCTGGCGGGCGTATTGCTGATCGTGGTCTATCTCGTGGCCTATTGCCTGATCATGATGGCCCTGGTCGCGACATGGATGGTGGACAAGCCGATTGCCCTGCAAACGGTTTTCTACGCCTTCGCGGGTCTCGCTTGGCTGTTGCCGATGCGCTGGCTGCTGCGCTGGATAGCGCGCGATTAAAGCTATTCCGCGACCACGGCAAACCCTCTGCTCTGGAAAGCGGCACGGGCAGCCGCGCCTTTCAGGTATTCCAGAAACCGCGCAGTGAGCGGGTTGTCGCTTTCGGCCACAGCCGCCGCAGGATAGACAATCGGCGGATGCGTGCCGGCGGGAAAGGTTCCCGCGACGCTGACATTCTCGTCGGCAATGGCATCCGTCATGTAGACGATGCCCATCGGCGCTTCGCCGGCGGAGACGAGCGCAAGCGCCGCACGTACGTTATCGGCCTGCGCCACCTTCGGCGCCACCTGCTCCCAGATACCAAGGCTTTGCAGAGCCGCCTTGCCGTAGATGCCGGCCGGGACGGCATCGACCAGCGCCATGGCAAGCCGCCCGTCACCCAGAATGCCGGCAAGGTCCATACCGGGCGCGATATCGACGGGGTCCGCATCCCTGCCGTGCGCCACGAGCACGAGCGAATTGTTCAGCAGGTCGAAACGGCTGGCGGGATCGATCAGACCATCCTTTTCCAGCACGTCCATCCAGGCGGCATTGGCGGATATGAAGATGTCGGCGGGCGCGCCCTGCTGGATCTGGCGCGCAAGCGCCGACGAGCCGGCCAGCGATATAATTGCCGAATGACCGGTCTCTTTGGCGAAGCCCGCGGAAATCTCGTCCATAGCCTCCTTCAGGCTCGCAGCGGCAAAGACGACAATCTCGTCCGCACGCGCCTTGTGAGGCGACAAGGCCACGACCACGCAGATGACGAGACAAATGAGGCAGCGGCGCAGCGTCAGCATGATGAGACGGTTCAAGCGACGTTGAGGCGCCGCCCCTTGTTGAAGACCAGAGATGGAATACCCGACAGGAACGTGTCGAGATAATGCATCGACTGGAATTCGCCGTTCAACGAAATACGCGGCAATGCGTGCAAATGTTCGAGGTGGGCATCGAACAGCACGCCCGGGCGCGTCGTCACGCCGGTCTCGAAGCCGCACTCGCGGGCAAGCATGAATTCACGCGCCGCAGCCGACCCCCTGTCGCCATAAGGGTAGGCAAAGTGGCGCGGACGCTCGGGCAGATAGCTTTCAAGAATTTCGGCGGAATTCCTCATTTCCGATTCCGCCCGCTCTTCCGATACCGCAGCCAGCGCGTAATGATTGACCGTGTGCGCGCCAATGGTCACCAGGCTGTCCTGGGCGAGCACCGAAACCTCGTCCCAACCCATGGCAAGACGCCTTGTCATCGCACCCATATCGACGTCGTAACGCGCCGCCAGTTCGCGGATGAAGGCGCGCTGATCGTCCTGCGACTTCTTGCGCAGCCACCAGTATATGGTTTCGTAGGCCTTGTATTTTTCATCAGGCGTCTCGGTGTTGAAGCCTGCCGGGTAGCCATCGAACTTCACCTCGAACTGGGAACGGCTGGCGATCACAGTCTCCAGAACCCGCCACCACAGCTCGGCCGTCCCATCTGGCATGGAGGTGGCGACATAAATCGTGAACGGGCAGTCCAGAGACTTGAGAACCGGATAGGCGTTCTCGAGATTGTCGCGGTAGCCATCGTCGAACGTCAGCACCACGAAGCGCTGGCTGTCGGGTTCCCTGAGCCGTTGCGCAACCTCGCCTATGGGTATGATCTCGTAGCCGGCCTTGCGTATCCGCTTGACCGCACGCTCCAGAAAACCCGGCGTGACTTCCAGTATGCGGTTCGGCTGAAAGCCGTCATCGCTTTCCTGCACGACATGGTGCAGCGTGAAAATCACGCCGCGTCCCCGCGTCAGGCCGGACAGCAGATACGGCGCGCCGGTCGCGGTCAGCGCCGTAAGGCCTCCCTTAATGATGTTCATGCGAAACCGGTTCATGATGAGCTTTGGTAACCTTTTCGCTGTTTCAATCGGGTAAACTTTTGATCGGTTGCGGCAATGATGGCCGCAATTAGCGAAAAAAGCCCAAACGGCAGGACAATGGCGGCTGCACCGGAAATAGATACGATCCAGGCAATTGCCGGAGCGGCTTCCGCACGCGGCAAAAGCGCTGGCGCATATCCGCTGCGCGCTGCCGTATCCACCGATGCGGGCACCTGTCACATCACAATGCACGACCGTTTCGATACGGTTGCGGCGGCATGGCTTGGGCTGGAATCCTCCGGCGCACTTATGACCCCGTATCAGCGTCTCGACTTCATGCGCGCATGGCACAACACGCTGGGCCGCGATGAAGGCATCAACCTGCGCATCGTCGAAGGCCGGACCGAGGACGGCAGAACAGCATTCATCTGGCCGCTTGGCTGCTGCAGTTGCCGCGGATTCCCGATGCTTGGATGGCTCGGCGGCAAACACGCCAATTACGGCATGGGGATTTACGACCGGCACGCGCTCAACATTCTGAAGCCGCAGGACTGGCGCAAATTAATGAGCGAAGCGGGACGGCTTTCGGGCGCCGATGCGGTTGTCCTGCTCAACCAGCCGGAAAGTTTCGAAGGCGCCACCAATCCGCTTGCCGCAATCGGCGGTTTTGCTTCGCCAAGCCCATGCCATGCAATCAATCTGTCCGAGGATTACAACGCACTGATGGAGCGGCTGCGCAGCCGTTCGTCACGCAAGAAAATCCGCCGCAACATCCGCCGCCTCGAAGAAACCGCCGGCAGGGTCGAATTGCGCCGCGCGGACACGCATGTCGAAATCATCGAGGCACTGGCCGCCTTGCGCGGCCACAAGCAGCAGCTGGACAACTGCCGCGCCGACCGGCGCATCTTTTCCAGCGATGCGGTCATCGGTTTTCTGACGCAAGCCGCGATCCCGCATGAAGACGGCCCGCCTCCGCCACTGGAAATCCATGCGCTGCACGCAGGAGAGCGGATCGTTGCGACATTCGTTTGCGCGGTTTCGCAGACGCGCGCGGCGGGAACGTCAATTTCGTTCGATTCAGACGAGTTCGCTCAATGCGCGCCCGGCGAAGTGATGATCGCCATGCTGCTTGAGCATTTCTGCGCGCGCGGCATCAAGACCTTCGATCTCGGCGTTGGCGACGCGGAATACAAACGCCGCTGGTGCCACGACAAGGAACCGCTGTTCGACAGCGTCATCGCGTCAAATCTGCGCGGGCGGATACTGACCGCGCCGTCAGCAACGCTCAGCCTGAAGATCAAGGCCGTCCTCAAGCACTCGCCGCGCCTGCTTGGCCTGCTCCACAGCATTCAGGGCAGGCTGTCCTGAACTGACCGGGAAAATGGCATGACGCCGGTAACGGCTCACCGCCCCGGCGCGCACTTCTTTCCCCGGCTGCGAAACTAGATGACAGCCGCCACGCCGTATGGCGCATCTTGCGGATCTTCCGCCGCGACAACCGTGACCTGGCCGACGGCCACATCGGCAAGCATCCGGGCGAGATCGTCGGCGACATCATCGGGAATGTCATCGGGACGAACCACGGCAACTTCACCGGCGATCGTTGCCAGCGTGGCGGAATAAACCGGCGGGGCAACGAGCAGGATGGTGTCGTAAGCCTGCTCCAAAGCTTCGAGAATGGCCCTCGGACCATCCGCATCGTCGGCGAGATCCGGATCGCCCCTGCCAGGCGCCATGATATCCATACGGCTTGTGTGATCGCGGAAAATGACATCGGAGAAATCCGCGATTCCCGACACCAGGTCGAAGTAACCGTGCATGGGATCGCGGCCAAGCTGGGAGGCGGAAAACCCCTCGCCCGCCAGCGTGTCGATGAGGATAACCTGCGCGCCTTCCGCCGCAAGTCTGCGGCCATGAGCAAGCGCTGTGTTGTAGACGACAGCCTGATCGCCAACCGAGGTCACCACCATGGCGGTCTCTACCGCGAGCAGCGTGGCGTCATCGGCGGCGGGTGTATCGATTACAGGTTCGGCAGGCGCATCCATGACAGGTTCGGCGCGCGCATCGCCTGAGGCATCCCGGGCTTCGCCGCGCTGCTGCATCATGGCGCCCGCGCGCCGCATGGCAGAGGCAATCGCGCCCGGCGCCTTTTCCGGCGCGTCCTCGTCCGGTGTGGCTTCATCCGTTGCGGCATTGCCGAATGCGGTCATGTCCGGGCTGGCCGTTTCATCGTCCTCAACCGGAACTTCATCATCCGCAGCCATGCCCGGCTCAAGATAGGGCTCCATCCGGCCGGCCTGCTCCCGTTCACCGGATACCGCGGCATCGGCACGCGCCGCCGGTGTCAGCGAATATGCGGCCGCAAGTTCGAGTGTCATGACAATCGCCGACGACAGAACCAGAGCGGCGATCACCGCCATCACCGGAATTCCCACCTTGGAGGGAAAGAACGGTTCCAGCGGAACGGTCGCGCGCGAAACGATACGGGCATCGGCCGGCGCGAACTGATTGTCGTTGCGCGCAGCGGCTTCCCGGTAGCGGGCGAGATAGGTGGACAGCAGATCGCGCTGCGCCTTGGCCTCGCGTTCAAGCGCGCGAAGCTGGACCTCGTTCTCATTGGCAAGCGCCACATTCGACTTCAGCGCGTCGATGTTTGTTTCAAGCTGTTTTTCACGCGCCGCAGCGATCGCCGCGTCGTTTTCCAAAGAAGCGACGATCTTCTCAACCGCAACGCGGATCTGCCGGTCCAGATCGGAAAGCTGGGCCCGCAACTCCTGCATGCGCGGATGCGCCGGCAGATAAGTGCTGGCCAGTTCGGCGATCTGCGAGGCAAGGCGCACCCGCTCCTCCTGCAGACGCTGGATCAGACCGGAATTCGCCACTTCGCGCGTTTCGCTCGCCTGCCCGCTCTCAAGCTTTTCGCGGATCAGGCGCGCGCGGGCTTGGGCATCGGAGCGCTGCGCGCGGGCCTGGCTCAGTTGCGTCGACAGCTCTGCGAGCTGCGTTGACTGAATGGTCATGCCGTTGTCGTTTTCACCGCGCGAGCCGCCGCCGGTCGTGAACAGGCCGTTTTCGGTGCGGTACAACTCAACCCTGCGCTCGGCATCGGAAACCTTGGCGCGCAGGTCGGCAATCTGTCTTTCAAGCCAGCCCGTCGCATCGCTGGTCATCTTGGCGTTTATTTCGCGCTGAACCTCCAGATAGGCATCCGCAATGGCATTGGTGGCTTCCGCGCTCAGCTTGTCGTCACGCGACCAGAACTCCACGACGATCACGCGTGTATCGTTTACGGCGTAGGTGGTCAGATGATCGAAATATTCCCGCAGAACCGCCTTTCTGACCTCATCCTCGCTGGAGCCGCCAAGAAAAGACGTCAGCGTGGACAAGAGCCCGGCGGGACGCAGTTCGGGGTTGAACTCGGCGCGCTCGGCAAGCTTCAGCTTGTCGATGACGATGTTCGCCACATCGAGTGATTTGACCACCTGGACCTGGCTGGCGACCGTCTGGCTATCGGCCGATTGCTGCCCCGTCTCGCCCTGCGGCCGGGTAAACGGCGATTCCTGCGGCTCGACGATGATGGTCGCCTCGGCAAGATATTGCGGCGGGGTGACGGTCACATAAGCCACAGCGGCAAGCGCGGCCAGAATTGCCGGCACTATGATCCAGCGTTTTTTGCGCAACAACGCCGCGAATACGCCGAACACCGTAACTTCGCCTTGCGCGGGCATCGCTGCCATCGGCGCTGCCGTGTGAACACTCATAACTTGCCAACTCCAGCGGACTGTACTGGAGCCAAGAATCCGCAATCATGGTTTCGATCACGTTAATCGCCGGAGGGAGTCAGTATTTCTTAACCACGCGCGCTTAGGAATCTTAAACCATGTTAGGTGCCGAGGAGCCCCGTGAGATGCGCGCCATCGCAGGCCGACTGACATTGATGATCGCCGTGATCGTGAGCGGGCTCAGCGTTGCCGGCTGCACGTCGCGCCCCGCCGTGGATGAACGCTTCGTGCAGGCGTTCAACCAGCCCTACCAGTTGGACGCCGGCGACAAGCTGCGCATCATCGTCTTCGGACAGGAAAACCTGACCAACAGCTACAAGGTGGACGATGGCGGCGCACTGGCCATGCCGCTGATCGGTTCGGTTGCGGCGCGCGGCCATACTGCCAAACAGCTTGAAGGCGTGATCACATCGCGGCTGGCCGCAAAATACCTGCGCGACCCGCACGTTTCGGTCGAAGTCGAGGAATACAGGCCGTTTTTCGTGCTTGGCGAAGTCAACAGCGCCGGCCAGTTCCCCTATGTTTCCGACATGACCGGCGAGACCGCCGTGGCGATTGCCGGCGGCTTCTCGCCCCGCGCCAAGAAGGACATGATCCTTGTGACCCGCAAGGTCGACGGCGTGGTGGTCAGCCAGCAGGTTCCGATCAATTATCCCATTCTGCCCGGCGATACGGTCCAGGTTCAGGAGCGCTGGTTCTGAACATGCCCGACACGGATACCGGCAAACTGCGGATCGTACACTGTTTCCGCGCGCCTCTGGGCGGGCTCTTCCGGCATGTCATAGACCTTGCCGGCGAACAGGCCAAGCGCGGGCACGACGTTGGAATCATCTGCGATTCGACAACAGGCGGCGCGATGGAGCAGGCCCAGCTCGACGAAATGTCGAGGGTCTGCACGCTGGGCATCGAACGCATCGCGATGTCACGGCTTCCCGGCCTTGGCGATATCCAGTCCGCGCGCGCCGCCATCGGGCACCTCAAGGGCCTGAAGCCGGATGTCGTTCACGGGCATGGCGCGAAGGGCGGCCTCTACGCACGCATGTTTCCGGTCCAATCCGGCGACGGAAAGCCCGCCATCACGGCCTATACGCCACATGGCGGCAGCCTGAACTACAAGCCGGGCAGTTTCATCTCGCACATATTCATGACCGTTGAGCGCATGCTGGAAAAGCGCACCGGCGTGCTCCTGTTCGAGAGCGCATTCGGCCGCGACGTCTATTTCGAGCGGGTCTGCAAGCCCACATGCGAAGTGCGCGTCGTGCACAATGGCGTGCGGGAAAGCGACTTCGAGGAAATCCCTCTCGACGCGGACGCGACCGACCTGATGTTCATTGGCGAATTGCGCGGTGCCAAGGGCATCGACGTGCTGATTTCGGCGCTTGCCGAACTGCATCGCCGGAATGGTGATTGCCCCAGCCTCACGATCGTTGGCGGCGGCCCCGACATGGACAAGCTCAAGGAACAGGCCGCGCCTTTGAACAACCGGATACGCTTCGTCGGCCCGGAACCGGCACGCAAAGCCTTTGCCCGCGGTTACGGCGTGGTTATCCCGTCGCGGGCTGAATCCCTGCCCTATGTGGTTCTGGAGGCAGCCGCCCTCGCCCGCCCCCTGATCACCACGAATGTCGGGGGCATTCACGAGATTTTCGGCCCCGACAAAGACTGGCTTATCCCGGCGGGCGATGTCGATGCCCTGGCCGGGAAGATCGCCGACCTCGATGCCGACACGGCGCCGTGGATGACCCTTGGCGAGCGCCTGCGCAAGCGCGTTGCCGAAAGCTTTTCCGTCATCACCATGACCAACGGTGTGCTGGAAGGTTACGCGGCGGCCCGCGCAAGACGCTGATTAACCTTGCATTCAGCCAATACATTAAACGCTTGTTGAATCGTTTCGGGTATCAACGCACGCAACGTCAAAAAAGCAGGCTGAAGGCCATGCGCCCGAAGCCGCAAAAATGTTGGTTGCGTATTCATGACCCAAGGCGAGCAGATCACCCGACAGGCCCTCATGGCCTCCATGACCGAAACCGCAGGCGGTTTTGGCAAGAAACGTGGCGAAAAGGTCGAATTGAGCGACCTGGCGCAGCAGGTTGCCAGCACCGCGGCGGACAAACGGTTCTCACCCGTGCTTCTTGCCGGCCTCGTCCGGGCAGCAGAAATCTTCGTCATACTGGTCACGGCATCGCTGTCCTACGTGCTGTACCTGCAAGGTGAGAGCGTCAGCGGGACGCTCTATCTTGCCGCCATCGCTTCGGGAACCGTTCTCGCCACGCTTGGCATGCGGCTGGCGGACATTCATACCGTCCCGGCATTCCGCGCCTTCGTGCCAAGCGTTGCGCGGATGATCGGCGCATGGACCGCCACTTTCGCGATCCTTGCCGCGGTTGCCTTCGTGATGAAGCTCGGCGACGCCTATTCACGCGGCTGGACGCTGATCTGGTTCGCATCCGGCCTTTGCGCGCTTCTGGCAGTTCGCGTGGCGCTGATCCCCATCGTCCGGCACATCTCGGCCCATCACGGCCTTGACCGGCGCGCGGTCATCGTCGGCGGTGGCGAGCGCGGCGCCAACCTGATCGACGCGCTTAAAACATCCGGCGAAACCGACATCGAGATCTGCGGCGTTTTCGACGACCGCAGCGATGACCGCTCGCCGAAACAGATTGCCGGTTACCCCAAGCTTGGCACGGTCAGCGAACTGGTCGAATTCTGCCGCCAGGCGGCCATCGACGTGCTGATCGTGACGCTGCCGCTGACGGCGGAGAAGCGCGTGCTGGAAATCCTGCAGAAGCTTTGGGTTCTGCCCGTCGATATCCGGCTTTCGGCGCACACCAATCAACTGCGCTTCCGCCCGCGCTCCTACAGCTATGTCGGCCAGGTGCCGATGCTGGACGTGTTCGACAAACCGCTGGCGGACTGGGACGCGGTGGTCAAGGCAACGTTCGACCGTGTGGTCGCCGCGCTTGTATTGGTGCTGGCCTCTCCGGTGATGCTGGCGGTCGCCGCGGCGGTGAAGTTCGAAAGCAAGGGACCGGTGTTCTTCAAGCAGAAGCGCTACGGCTTCAACAACGAGCTGATCGAGGTCTACAAGTTCCGCTCGATGTACACCGACATGTCGGATGCCAACGCATCCAAGCTGGTGACCAAGGACGACCCGCGCGTCACCCGTGTCGGCAAGTTCATCCGCAAGACAAGCCTTGATGAATTGCCGCAGCTTTTCAATGTGTTGCGCGGCGAACTTTCGCTGGTCGGACCCCGCCCGCACGCCCTTCAGGCCAAGGCGGCCGAACACCTCTATGACGATGTGGTCGTCGGATATTTCGCCCGTCACAAGGTCAAGCCCGGCATCACCGGCTGGGCCCAGATCAACGGCTGGCGCGGCGAGACCGACACGCAGGAGAAGATCCAGCGGCGCGTCGAGCATGACCTCTACTACATCGAGAACTGGTCGATCTGGTTCGACATCTACATTCTGGCGATGACCCCGGTCTCGCTGATGGACACGCGGAGCGCATATTGACCGCTGCAGCGGCAACGGTTCAGCCCAATACCCTGCGCGGCCTGCGTTATCTCGCGGGCCGCCTTTTGCCGTTATCGCTCTGGCTCACCATCTTCTGCGGCGCCTTCGCCTTCATCGAACCCTCACCCTACGAGTACGGCTTTATCGCGCTGACCATCATCGCCGCCCTTCGGGGCATGGCGATTCCGCCGGTGCTGATCGTCCCGACGCTTCTGCTGGCGCTGTTCAACTTCGGCGGCATGGCGTCGATGGCGGCCATCGATTCCGGCATGGATCAGGTGAAATTCATCGCTGTATCCGGCTATCTGGCGCTAACCGCGATCATTCTGGCGTTGATCATCGCGGAAGATCCGCGCCGCATGGCAATCGTCAAATCCGCCTATATCGCGGCGGCCCTCGTCGCGGCCCTTGCGGGGATCGCGGGATATTTCGACATCGGTGGCCTGTACGATCTCTTCACGGAGAACGCACGCGCCCGCGGCACCTTCAAGGACCCCAACGTCATGGGGCCGTTCCTGATCCTGCCGACACTGTTCCTTGCCCATGACATCCTGCGCGGCAACCTGCGAAAAGTGATCGTTTCCGCCGCAATTCTGGCTCCGATCATGATCGCCATCCTTCTGTCGTTTTCACGCGGCGCATGGGGCCACACCGTGGTGTCCTTCGCGCTGTTCGGCTGGCTCCTGTTTTCGACCAGCCGGAGCACCGGCGACAGGGCGCGGATCGTTTTCACCGCGATCGGCGCAGTCTTTGCCGCCGTCGCGCTGATCGCCGCCATGCTTAGCGTTCCCAAGGTCGCTGACCTGTTCCAAACGCGGGCGCATCTGGTCCAGTACTACGACGGCGGTGAAATGGGGCGTTTCGGCAAGCAGCGATATGCGATCCCCGACCTGATAAAGCACCCCAACGGATACGGTGCGATGAAGTTCAGGACCAAGTTTGGCGAAGACCCGCACAACGTATACGTCAACGCCTTTGCCTCCTATGGCTGGCTCGGCGGGTTCACCTATGCCGCGTTCATCGCCGCAACGCTGTTTGCCGGCGCGGCCGCCGCCCTGCGGCGCACGACTTTCCAGGCTTACGCAATCGCGGTGTTTTCAGTCTTCAGCGTTCTGGCCCTTCTCGGCTTTATCATCGACACCGATCACTGGCGTCATTTCTATCTGCTTTGCGGCGCAACCTGGGGGCTTTTTGCCGCCAGTATGCGGGAAATGCGTTCCTCCGCGCCTGAAACCATAAGAAAAAATCGCCTTTCCGCGGCTTCTTAAGCTCGTTTCAACCCGGCTGTCGTAGAACCGTACCCCACGGCTCAACAGCAAATCCGGAAGCGTATCGACCATGGCATATCCCGACACCACACCCCGCAATGGAATGTTGCCGCCCAATCGCGTGCAGCGCTGGCGCGTGCGGTGGAGCATTGCGCTGTTCGCGCTGCTCATTGCGGTCATGGCAACGACCATCGGCTTCTTCTCGCGCGTACACCTGCTCATCGCGCAAGAGCGCCCGGTGCATCTGATCATCTACCTCGGCATCTGGGGCTTTTCGATCCTTTGTCTGATCGCCGCCGCGATGCAGCCGAACCGCATCGTGCGCTGGTTCTGGGCTATTACGCTGTCGGTCTCCGTTGCGGCATCGCAGTTTTATTACGACATCAGCGGTTCCGAGATCGGGCCGTTCGATGTGGTGTCGCTCTACCAGGCAAGCCACGAGGCAGGCCGCGCTTTCGACCAATACGCGCAGGCCGCCGGATGGCCGCTTCTGATCTTCGTCTTTTCGATTGCCGCCATTCTTGCCTGGCCGGCATCGCACCGGCCGCTCGTTCGCCGCGCGGCAACCGCGTTCTGCTGGGTGCCGGTGCTGCCGATGCTGGTGATCGGCGGCATCGTCGTCCTCAAGGAAGGCGGCGGCTCGCAAGGCATGCCGCAGCATTTCGCGCCGATCGCCGTCAGCGCGGTCACGCTTGGCAAGATCATGACGCAGCACGCGCAGACGCGCGAAACCGAAGCCCCTGCCCCGGCAAATCCGCCGGCTGTGCGCAACATCGTCTTCCTCGTCGACGAGAGCATTCGCGGCGACTATATCGATTGGCGCCCGGGCAACCCGTTCACACCCGAAATGGCCGCGCGCGCGGACCGTTTCATAGACTTCGGCCCCGCCGCATCGGGCGGAAACTGCAGCCACTATTCCAACGCGCTGCTGCGGCTCGGCGGCGCGCGCAACGACATCATCGGATCGGTCACCACCAACGCGACGATCTGGAAATACGCCAAGGCCGCAGGCTACCGCACCGTCTTCATCGACGCCCAGGCGCCGGTCAACAAGAACGCCTCCCGCTTGCAGAATTTCATGACCGTGAGCGAAACCTCCGACATCGACCGGGTCGTGATGTTCGACGACGTGCCCGTGCCGCAGCTCGACTTCGAACTGCTGAAGGTCGTCGAGGAAGAACTGGCCGGGCCGGTTCCGGTGTTCATCTACGCCAACAAGAACGGCGCGCATTTCCCCTACGATCACGGCTACCCCGAAGCGGAAACCAAATTCCATCCGACCGATACGGAGAATGGCGTCAGCAGCACGCCGACGCTGATCAACTCCTACCGCAACAACATCCGCTGGAGCGTCGACCGTTTCTTTGGCAAGCTGCTGGATGAAAACGACTTTCGCGATACGCTGGTGATGTACACCTCCGACCACGGACAGAATTTTCAGACGGGCCGTCTGAGCCACTGCACCGTGGAAGATCCCGATCCCCGCGAAGGCCTGGTGCCGCTGATGGCGATCACCGGACATCCGGGCCTGCACGCCCTGCTGGAAGCGGCGGCGGTGCGCAATCATGCCCGCGCCAGCCACTTCCAAATCGTCCCTACCCTGCTGGAACTGATGGGCGAGTCCGCCGCGACAATCACCGCCAGCCATGGCCCTTCGCTGTTCGACAAGGCCAGCCAGGAGCCCGGCTTCACCTCGGGTGACATCTTCGGCTTGTTCAACGATGAGGTGCGCTGGACGCCGATCGATCTCGGCAAGGATTACCTTGAACCCGAAGCGCGCGGCATGGGCATGAACATGGCAGCCGTACCGGCCGAATAGGAACCGGTCCGGACTTTCCAGAGCGTGTTCAGGATAAGCGTGTAACGGTTTCGCCTGCGCGAACCGCCGGTTCCGCCTCTTAAGAAACGAAGCGGGCGGCGTGCGGCATTACCTGGAAATCGATCGTATCGCCGACGTCGAAGCACTCGTCGCCATCGAGGTGAACGTGTCCCTTGAAGCCGGTCAGCTTGCAGATCGTTTTCTCGATGGGGCGATGCCGCAGAACCCGGCTGTCGTGGCGCCCCCTGAAAAACTCCCATGCCGCAGTGAACAATCCCCAGAAACGGGTGTTGTGCAAGGTGATGAGATCGAGGCGCTTGTCGTCGGCGGTGATGCGACGGGCGGGCTTGAGACTGCCCAGGTTGAGCTGGTTGCAGACAATCAGCGAATGACTGTCCAGTTCCTGCCGCTTGCCGCCCTCGTCGAATGAAACGTGGAAGGCGCTGCCGCTGTAGTCGTTGCGCAGCAGCCGGTTCAGGCAGAACAGATAGGCAAGTCCGCCGAAACGTTCCTTGAGCTCGCGCTTCGCATTCACCGTCACATCGGATACGGCGCCGAAGATCGCGGCAATGAAAAAAACGTGCCGGTTGTCGATCAATCCGAGATCGACCGGCTTGGGCGTTCCCGACACGGCAAGCTCCAGCGCCTTTGGCAGCGCGCGCGGCAGACCAAGCGAGATCGCGGCCACATTGGCGCTGCCCAGCGGCACGAAAGCCACCGAGACATCATCCAGCAGCTTTTGCTCCCAAAGCCGTTCGAGCGTCAGCCGCAGGGTGCCGTCGCCAGCGGCAACGACAAACCGCACATCCCCGCCCCCGTTCAGCTTCGCGCGGACATCGGACCAGTCGCAGTCATCGATCGTGCTGAAGGATGCGGGCAGATTTCTTTCCTGGAAAAAAGTGCGCAGGCGCGCGAACGCGCCGTCGCGCAGACGGCCCGCCTTGGCGTTGTAGATCACGAAATGGTACCGGCCAGACGCCGCCATTAATCCCGTCTCCAAAAACGCTGGAATGCGCACGGTGTGCGCAAATGTCATGAGACAGTCATACACGCATTCGCGCCCGCATGGCAGTGCGCTTTATAGCGATGGTTATCACACTCACAACGGCACGCCAGTTGCACCTTTACAGGACAAAGCCGCCCGACGGCGGCGTTCTGGTTCATTGTGGGACAACCAATGCTCAACGTGTCGCGAGGCTGGACAGTTCGTGCCAGCGCTGCCATGGCGCTCTCCGTGGCCAGCGAGGCGTTTCTTGTCGCCTGTGCCTCGGTGTTGGCGCATCTGGTCTATCACATCACCGCCTATCACGAGACCGGTTCGCTGTCGCGGCTTGGCATATACGCGCTGCTCGCCGGGCTTTCCTATGCTCTTGTCGTTCTCATGCGCGGCGATCACGATTCCCATTTCGGAATGGGCAAGCGCGTCGACACGCCGGACATCTTCCTGATCTGGAACACCGCTTTCGTCATCACGCTGTTCATCCTGTTCATCAGCAAGACGCTGGAGGACCATTCGCGCGGCGCGATCCTGCTCAGCTACGTATTCGGACTTGCGGGCGCGGTCGGCGCGCGGCTCGCCATATCGACGGCGGCAACGCGCGCGGCCTTTCACGGGCTGATCTCTCCGCGCCGGGTTCTGGTCATCGGGCTTGCCGGCGAGATCAACAGGTTCGTCTCGGCGCAGCTGTCCGGCAACCGTGGGCTGAGCGTCATCGATGCCATCCGGATCGCCGAAGCGGAAGAGCCGGCGCCGGACCTCGGCATCATCGTTTCCGTTGCGGTCGAACGCGCGCGCGAACTCAACCCTGACGACATCGTGATAACGATCCCGCTGCGGCAGGCGGAAACCATCGAGCGCATTGTCGACGCCATGGTCAACGTTCCGGCCAATCTCTACATCGCCCAGGATGGCCTGCTGGAACGCTTCAGGGATATCGGGACCGGGCATATCGGAGATGTTGCCGGTGTTGTTCTGAGCCGCCAGCGGCTGACCCCGTTCGATCAGGCCATGAAGCGGACCTTCGACGCCGTGGTTGCCGCGACCGCGCTTGTCCTGCTGACGCCGCTGCTGATCGCGATCGGCATCGCTATACGGCTGGAAAGCCGGGGACCGGCGCTGTTCACACAGACGCGCTACGGGTTCAACGAAGAGCCCTTCCGCATCATCAAGTTCCGCACCATGACCACACAAGACGACGGCGCGGACGTGAAGCAGGCGACCCGCAACGACAAACGTATCACCCGGCTCGGCCGCTTCCTGCGCCGCAGCAGCATCGACGAGCTGCCGCAGCTCATCAACGTGCTGTACGGTGAAATGTCGCTGGTCGGCCCGCGTCCGCACGCCGTCGCGCACAATCGCTATTACGAGCAGCGCGTTGTGCGCTACGCGCGCCGTCACAACGTCAAACCCGGCATTACCGGCTGGGCGCAGGTCAACGGACTGCGCGGCGAGACCGACACCGACGACAAGATGGCGAAGCGCGTCGCCTACGACCTCTACTATCTCGACAACTGGTCGTTCGGTTTCGACCTTCGCATCATCGCCTTGACGGTCCTCACCATCCTCGGCAGCCGGAACGCCTACTAGTAACCGCAATGGCCCCAGGCAACGCAATCAGCAAAGCGAAATGGTACGCCAACCGCCTGCGCGCAATGAGCGCCGGCGAGATCGTCCACCGTTTCCAGGAACTGGCAAAAAAGCGCCAGGCGGCCAAGCAGGCCTATGGCTGGGCGCATTTCGCTGGCGCGCCTGACGCGCTGCCGCGCCTTCCCCTACCGGTTGACCATATCCGCAAGGCCAAAAATACCCTGCTTGGCGACTGGAAGGCCGTTGCCGAAAAGAGCGCGGCGCAGAGCTTCCGTTTTCTCGGCATCGACTGGCCCGTCACGTCGCGCGACGCGAAGTGGCATCTCGATCCCGGCACCGGGAAGATGTGGCCGAAGGAACCGTATTGCTTCGACATCGACTACCGGCACGGTGGCGGTTTCGGAGACGTCAAACACGTCTGGGAGCTGAACCGCCTGCAATACCTACACCCGGTTGCCGCCCTTTACGCCGCCACCGGCGACAAGGCCTTTGCACAATATTGCCTGGGCGAAATCGAAAGCTGGATCGACGCCAATCCACCCTTCCGGGGCGTCAACTGGAACTCCGGCATCGAACTGGCGCTGCGCGCGGTCAGCATCCTGTTTGTGCTCGGCGCCATCGAAGACGACGGCATACCCGATGCCTTGCGCGGCAAGATAAGCGCCTGCCTTGCGGCGCATGCCTATTGGCTGGCGCGCTACCCGTCGCGGCATTCGTCAGCCAACAACCACCTGATCGCTGAAGCTTCAGCCCTCTACCTGATCGGCACCTTGTGGCCGCAGCTTAAGGGCGCGGAAGGTTACAGGCTCTACGGGCGCGAAACGCTGATCGCGGAATCGTCGAAACAAATCCTTGAAGACGGCACCGGCGCGGAGCAATCGCCCACCTACACCTGCTTCACGCTGGAATGGTATCTGCTCTGCCTGCATGTCGCCAAAGCAACCGGAGCCCTGTTTCCGGACGCCATGACGCAGCGGCTCACGCGCGCGGCGGAGCAGCTTTACTGGATTACCGACGAAGGCGGACACCAGCCGCGCATCGGCGATGATGACGAAGGCCGCGTGCTCTATTCGCAGCTTCACCGCGAGGAACGCTACTGCACGTCCGTACTCGCAAGCGCATGCGCCGTTCTGGACTGTCCGCAATTCGCACCGCCCGCCGCGCCGGCGCATCTGCGGGCAACGGTGATGGGGATGGTCACGGGGCCATCTCATCCGCCATCGGGCCTACGCACATTCGATAGCGGCGGCTATTCAGTGTTTCGCAACGCGATTGCCGGACATGGGTGCATGCTGATTCTTGACCACGGCCCGCTCGGGTATCTGTCGATCGCGGCCCATGGACACGCCGATGCGCTGTCGGTCTGGCTGCACCTGGATGGCGAACCGGTGCTGATCGATGCCGGCACCTATCTCTACCATGCCGGCGGCGAATGGCGGGATTACTTTCGCGGCACGCGGGCGCACAACACGCTTTGCATCGGCGGCGCGGACCAGAGCCGCATCTCCGGCGCGTTCAACTGGTCACGAAAGGCGCGCGCCTGGCGCGTTACGCCCGATGACGGCATGGATACCGTGACCGCCCGCCATGACGGATACGTCAGGGATTTCGGCCTCATGCATGAACGCCGCGCGGAACGCAACGATGACGGCTACACGATCATCGATCGGCTGGCCGGCAAACCTGCTGATCCCGATGCGCCTTGCACGGCTCGCTTCCTTGTCAGCCCCGGTTTTTCCGTAATCAGGCAATCCGAACGTGAAGCAACGCTTGGTAAGAACGGCAAACCCATCGTTCGCATCCGGGTTGAGGGACCTGCAGCGGTCATCGAAATCGATGAAGCCGATATGTCGCCGGCTTTCGGCGAGAAACGCACCTGCCTAGCCCTGAGCGTCACGATGCCCGCGGCCGCGTTCGTGCGCGACGGCCTTCGAACACGCCTCCGCATTCTCTGAAACCGGTTGAAACTCAGTCCAGCGCCTTGCGGTAGGCGGCGATGAGCGGCTCGATCTGGTGCGGCCAAGACAGCTCGTTTTCCACCCGCGCACGGCCATACTCGCCCATCTTGCGGCAGCATTGCGGGTCGGCCAGCAGTTCCAGGATCTTGTCGGCCATGTCCACGGGATCGTTCGGCTTTGCATAAAGCGACGCATCGCGCGCCGACACACGGCCCTCGGCGACCTCGAACTGCACGACGGGTTTGCCGAACGCCATGTACTCCATGATCTTGTTCATGGTGGACTTGTCGTTCATCGGGTTGACCCGGTCCGGGTTGACGCAAATATCCGATGTCGCCAGCACCTCGAACAGGTCCTGGTCGGGTGCGCGTCCGGTGAAGGTCACGTGATCCTCCAGCCCCATGTCGCGGCAAAGCGTCTTCAGGTCTTCAAGGCTCGGCCCGCCGCCGACGAGGCAGAACTGCACATCCTCGCGGCCCCTGCGATGAACGATTTCATGGGCCGCATCGAGGAGCAGGTCGATACCCTCCTGCTCGCCCATGACCCCGACATAGCCGACAAGGTGCCGCCGTCCGTTGCGCCATTTGTCATTGGCGGGGGGATGCTGCAAGCGGCTGAGGTCCGGCCCGGAGCGCACGACATATACGCTGTCTGGCGCCTTTCCGCCGCGCTCGATGGCTATCTTCTTGTAGCTGTCATTGGTGGCGATGGTGACGCGCGCGGCCTTGAACGTCAGCCGCTCGAATGCCTTCAGCAGTTTCCAGAAAAACCCGCGCCGCCCGAACTTCGCCTCGTACAGTTCGGGGTTGATGTCGTGGTGATCGAAAATGTAGCGCACGCCGAAGAGGCGGAATTGCAGCGCGACCAGAAAGATCAGGTCCGGCGGATTGCAGCCGTGGACGACATCGAAACCGCGCATGAGGAAAACCCGCCAGGCAAGCAGCGTCTCCCAGATCAGAGCGCTTCCGTATTCGATCAGGTAGCCGAGTGCGCCCGAGGCTTCCAAAGGCAGCGGATGGCGATAGACGCGAATGCCTTCCAGTTCCTCGAACCGCTTCTCCGCGCCCTTGCCCGTCGGGCAGATCACGGAAACCTCCGCGCCGGCCGCCTTCAGCGCGCGCGCCTCGTTCCAGACGCGCCGGTCGAAGGGAACGGGAAGATTCTCAACGATCATGAGCACACGACGACCGGCAAGCGGCTTGGCCGCAAGGATACCATCCGCGACATCCGCGATGGTGTATGGCGTTTCCGCCATCTCTTTTGCCGTGCCGGTCAGCATGTTCACTTGATCGCGCCGATGTCTATGGTTCTGGAAGCGGAGACGTTCAGCCCCTTGAAGGTCGCATTGGTCGCAATGACCAGATCGTAGGTCCGGCTTTCCGCAGCCCTCTTGTCAATCAGCAGCGCATCGAGTGATGGCAGGTAGGAATAGGCGTAGCCCAGATTGCAGCCGACAAGACGCGCCGGATCGAGACCGGGATCATAGATGTCGAGCTTGTAGCCTGCGTCAAGCAGGCGCCGCGCGATGTCGAGGTTGGGGCTTTCGCGCAGATCGTCGGTCTCGGCCTTGAACGCCAGTCCGACGAGCAGAACCCTGGCGCCCGCGGCAAGCCCCTGTGTCGCTTCCTCGTACTGGAACAGCTTGTGGGATTCGTTTGAGCGCAGCAGCGTGTCGATCAGATGCGTGTTGGCGCCGATGTCGGTGGACATGTGCTGGAGGGCGCGCACGTCTTTCGGCAAGCAGGAGCCGCCGAACGCACCGCCCGGACGAGTGTAGGCCGGCGAGATGTTCAGCTTGCGGTCAGAGACGAAAATCTCGTGAACCTTGCTCGCGCTGATGCCGAGCTTCTGGCAGATGCGGCCGATCTCGTTGGCATAAGCAACCTTCACCGCGTGCCAGGTGTTGTCGACGAACTTGGTGATTTCAGCTTCACGGTAGCCGGTATGAAAGACCGGTGCGGCGATCCCTGCGTGGAGCTTTTCCATATTGACGGACGGCTTTGCGTCAGCGGTGCCGATGACGATCTTGGGCGGATTGAAATAATCGTCGATGGCGCTTGCTTCGCGCAGGAATTCCGGATTGTAGACAAGCTCGACCTTGCGCGCGAAATCATCGCCCAGCGTGGCCCGGAAGACCGGAGCGACCAACTTGTCCATGGAACCCGGACGGAACGTCGAGCGATAGGCGATGGTGAGCGGCGTCTTGCGTTTGCGCTTCGCGTCGATGGCCGCCGCGATCTGGCTCGTGACATGGACAATGGCGCTCATGTCGTGCGAACCGTCGGCGGTGCTCGGCGTTCCCACGCATACGAGAATGACATCGAGATCGTTGATCCGTGCATCGACGGATACCGTTGCCTCGATCCGGCTTTCGGCGCGGGCCTGCTTCAGCAGGTCGTCGAGGCCGGGTTCGCGCACAGGCGGGATGGCCGAGTTGATCTGCGCCACCTTCTCCGGATTGATGTCGAAGCCAAGCACGCTGTTGCCCTGGCTTGCGATGCAGCAAGCCGATGTGGTGCCGACATAGCCAAGGCCGAAAATGCCGACCTTCATGTATCCAGCCGCAAGCTTTCTGCTTTTTTCTGAAACCGGTTTGTCGAAAACAACCGACATATTTGCCTCACCACATAATCTATGAACGCGACAACGCCTGAGCGCGGTCACACCACCAGTATGACGCCGCCGATGCGCGCGCCCGCCGCCTGAAGCTGCTCCACCGCCTGAGCGAGTTCGGCGGAACGCGTCTTGAAAGTTTCCGCCACAAGAATGACCGCGTCGGCGGATGCCGCCACGTTGCGGTGCAGCCGCGAGGACCAAAGCTCGCCGCCATTCACCAGCACCAGATCGACCGGCTGATTGCGCTCGTTGATCGCCTTGCGCAGCGGCCAGGGCCGTCCGCGCTCAGAGCCGGAGGAAGGCTGCTTGCCCGCCGGCATGACCCAGAGCTGTTGCTCGTCGGAGACCGAGTGGATCGAACCGATATTGTCGCCGCGATAGAGCAGATCGCGCAGGCCCGACGAGGCTTCCAGCCCGAACAGCTTGGAGAGCCGCGCGCCAGCGGTATCGGCATCGATCAGCATCACCTGATCGCCGCTTTCCACCGCGGTCGTGGCGAGCGACAGAGATGCCATTGCCGACAGTCTGCCCTCATCGGTTCCGGCCAGCAGAACCCATTTCGCGGCGGAACCCGGAGCTCCGGCGACCCGGTTATAGAATTGCTCCAGCACAGCGTTGTCGCCCTTGCCGCCGGCCAGAATGTCCTGCGGCACCTCGGCGAGAACCGGAACACCGGTTTCCTGCCAGATCTGCTGGGCTGAATTGATGCGCGGGTCGAACTGTTCGCGAAGCAGCGCCTGCCCCACGCCGACGGCCATGCCGAGCATGCCTGCGGCAAGCGTCAGGATGGTGCGCGGCGGCCAGTCCTTCTTCAGCGGCGGTGTCGCCCGGCTGATCAGCCGCGCGTTGGTCGTGTCAACGCCCTGCTGTTCGCTCAGCTCGCCGGCACGCTTCAGGAAGGCCTCGTAGACCTCGCGGTCGGAATCGGCCTGCCGGGTCAGTTCGCGCAGGCCCAGCATGGCCGAGTTGCTGCCAAGCACGTCGCCCTTCAGGCTTTCAACACGCGCGGCCAGCGCCTTCTGGCGGGCGCGGGCGCGATCTCGTTCGATGCGGGTTGCCTCGACGATACGGTCCAGCTCGGCGCGGATCTGGCTTTCCACCTGTTCCACGTTGGAGCGCGCGGCGAGCAGTTCGGGATGGCCCGGCCCGAGCGTTGCCTCAAGCGTTGAGACCTGCGCCAGCGCAACCGTCAGCAGCGAGCGCAACTGTGCGATGGTCGGTGACAGGATCGCCTCCGACAGCGAGTCCGGAGAGATATCCCTGGCGCGCATATCGAGAATTTCCTGATAACGCGTCTCAAGATCGTCCAGCGTGGCATTGACCTTGGAGAGTTCGTTGGTCGCTTCCTGCATCTGCTGGTCGATGACGAGAAGCCCGCCAGCGTCGACGATGCCATGTTCCTTGCGGTAGGCCTCGACCCGCGCGGCGCTTTCGCTCACGCGGTCGCGCAAATCCTGCAGCCGCGAGGCAAGCGCCTCGGAAGAGCGGCGCACAAAATCGGCTTGCGCGGATCGGGTCTTCTCCAAGTAAACCTCGGCGATCGTGTTGGCTATGCGGGCCGATTTTTCCGGGCTCTTCGTCCAAACGCTTACATCGATCACGAAAGCCTGTTCCTGACGTGTAACGACAACGGCTTCCGCCAGCAGCCGATGTGCAAGCCGCCGTCCGTCTTCCTCAGTCGGCTCGGACCCGAACCATCCGGACAGGAATGACAGACCACCCTCTTCCGGCGCGCCGAATTCCACGTCCTTTTCCAGATCAAGACGGTTGACCACCTCGAACAGCACGTCGCTGGACTGCAAGACGCCGATCTGGCTCTGCGCCGCCGCGAGCGCTGCTTCCGCGTTCGGCGGCGTCTGGGTCACGTCGTTGCTGAGAACGTTCAGCCCGGACGGATCGACAAGCAACTGAGCGGTCGCGGCGTATTTGGAAGGGATGAGCAAAGCGACGACGGCGGCAAACAGGGCAAAGCCGAAAGCGGTCGCGATAATCGAGCGCCGGCGCCGCCACAGGACGGAGAAAAGGCCTCGAAGGTCCACGACACTGATCTCCGCCGGTTTCAGCGGAGCTTCGGACATGCCCTGTCCTACCAGCCTGCGATCGTGTTCGATGTTCGGTACGCTCATGACTGAGACCCTGTGAGAGATGTTTTCACGTCCTGCGATTTTGCCGCCGGTTCTTTCGCCCATGCCGCTTCCACGACATTGCCGGGCTTCACGATCCGGGCCGTGGCCTTGGCGGCAACCGGGCGGACCCCGGTGAAGGCAACCGCACCGGGCGCAAGCGCGCCGGAAAAGACAATCTGACGTGTCGCTGTCCGCTCGCCGAAGCGCGGAGAAAATTCCACGCTCGCGACCGCTGCACTAAAGCCTTCCGGCGCCGACAGGTCGACAAGATGCCCGGCCTCGCCGGCAATGGAGACCGTTGCGTTGCCACGCGTGATCTCCAGTCCCGGCGCGCACAGGAAGCGAATGCTGACAGGCAGAACCTCGCGTGCGCCATCAAGCGTGTCGGAAATGGAGAACCCGTCCGCCGTGCGCTCGATCTGGCGGGTGTGCATGGCGCGGTAGTTTTGCGCGTAGCCGTTATGGCGGCCCGCCACGGCCCAGTCCGGACCGGTCCGCACCATCAGGAACTCCGCATCGGTCAGTGACTTCCAGCCGAATGCGCCTGCAACCCTGGCAAGCGAGGCATCGGCAACCGACAGTGTGTTGTGCATGCCGCTTTCGCGCAGGCGCGCACGTTCACCGCCTCCGGCATGAAAGAGATAGGTTCCCGCATCGATGAACACCGGCCTGCCGTCGACCGACATCCAGACCGCCAGCGCATCGGCATGGCCATGAGCGGCAAGCGGCGCGCGGCCGAGCGGTCCGTGATCGAAGACGAAGTGTACCTGGCGCCCCTGAATGTCGTCGCGGACAATGGAGTAACCGCCGCAGGGAAACACCTGGACGTCCGGCGTATGGCGCAATGCCGTCTTGCCGTGTTCGGCAACCGAGAAAATGGCGTCGCGGATGCCCCATTCACGCGGCAGCACCGTCAGCTCGGGCCGTTTCAGCAGCCCGCCTACAGCGGCGGCAACCGATGCCGGATAGTGCGTCTCCCGGTCCACGCCGTTGCAGATAACCCGGCTTTCGCCATCGTCGCCGATGGCTGGCACGGTTCCGTTGCGGTCGGCAAGCGCGCAAATGAAGCGAGCGGCCGCTGCAAGCCTATGTTCAACGGCGGATGAAAACGAGACCGGACTGCCGCGCGAGAGCAGCAGTGCCAGCGCGATCATTTCCATCGTGAACGCCTGATAGCTCGGTGACTGATCGCAGCCGACGCCGTCAGGATGGATCTGCGCCAATGCCTCGCGCTCGATGATCGAACGCGCCGTGCGCGACCAGCCGCGCGCATCGGCCAGATCGGGAGCGATCAGGCTGGCCGTAAGGAGGCCGAGCGCTTCGGCAACGAGGTGATTGCTCGTGTTGCGGTTGTCCGTGATGAATGCGGCAAGCTGGCGGCCATGGGCGGCAGCCATGCGGCGCACAAGGCGGCGGTCGGCGCTCTCAAGCCGGTCCGGCCCGATGCCGGCAATGACGATCGCCAGGCTGACCAGCCGCAACGCCAGCTCGGTTCCGGAAATCCAGTTGATGCCGCGTCCGGGCGGATTTGCATCGCTCCAGCCACGGATCACCGAAAGCAGCCGCGCCTCGAGCTTGCGGTCGTGTTCGGCCGCAACAGCGGCGGCAAGCGGCTGGAGAAACTGAAGGCGGTTGGATTCCCAGACAAACTTGATGTCGCCGCGGCCCTGCCCGGCGGCCTGAATGGAAATCGCGAATGCCGCCTGATCCTCTCCCGGCCATTTCGCCCCGGTGACCGGATCAGTGAACCAGAACGCCGGATCCACCCTCCCATCGGCGCCGAACAACGGTGCGGGCGCCTGGCCAAGAAAAGCGTACAGCCCCTCTTCGAAAGCTTCCCGTGCCTGAGCGATCAGCCTGGGGTTGTCATTGCCCGCCACCTCAAGGCGCTGGCGCAGTGCGGGAAAGCCACCTATTTCGCCGTCGCCGATCTGCTCGAACTCCGCCCAGCCGCTGACGGCACGCGTCCACTTGCGGCGGCGCCATGCTTCGCGCATGCCGGATCGCCCCTCCTCGCCACGCATGGCGGGAAGTTGCGAGAAATACCTTCGAAAACGGTTTGTCATGCCTGTCACAGGCGATGGCTCCGGGCGATTGGTTGCGCACTATAGATACGTTACCCACCCCTTAACCTGAAACATTCAACGCTATTCTATGCGGCATTCTAGGTATTAATATTAATTGTGAAGGTTATCATCTTTAATTTAACCAATTAACGAACTCATTTAACCTTAATATCAGTCGCTTTCCACGCCTATTATAGTTTCTGCTTTATTTAAGCCACAACGGGCGAAAGACCCGGTCCCAACAGGCAAGCAGGCGAGGCAGAAGGTGAAAGCCCTACTGATCTTCGGTACCCGGCCGGAGGCCATCAAGATGGCTCCGATCGTTCATGAATTCCGCCGCACCATCGGTGTTGATGCGCGCATCTGCGTCACCGGACAGCACAAGACGATGTTGTCCAACGTGATGGCAAGCTTCGACATCAAGGCCGATTACGACCTCAACGTGATGAAGCAGAACCAGAGCCTGAACGATGTTTTCGTCAGGATTGTCGGCAAGCTTGACCCGATCCTTGGCGAGTTCGCGCCCGACATCGTGCTTGTTCAGGGCGACACGACGACAAGCTGGGCCGCCGCCATGGCCGCCTTCTACCGGGGCATTCCGGTCGGGCACGTCGAGGCGGGCCTGCGCACCGGCGATCTGTTCAGTCCGTGGCCCGAAGAAGCCAACCGGCGCATGACCTCGGTCATTGCGACGCGTCACTACGCGCCGACGCACGCGGCAAAGAAGGCGCTTCTCGACGAAGGCCATCTGCCCGACGCGGTTCGCGTGACCGGCAACACGGTGATCGACGCACTGCTCTACATGCATCAGCGGATCATCTCGGAAAAGCCGCTGCGCGACAGTCTCGACAAGCGCTTCTCGTTCATTTCCGGTAGCCGGAAACTGGTCCTCGTCACGGGGCACCGGCGCGAAAGTTTCGGCGCGGGTTTTGAGCGTATCTGCAGCGCCATCCGCACCATCGCGAAGCGCGACGATGTACAGGTCTGCTACCCCGTTCATCTCAATCCCAACGTCCAGGAACCGGTGCACAGGCTGCTTGGCGACCTCGACAATGTCTCGCTGATCGATCCGCTCGACTATGCCGCCTTTGTCTATCTGATGGACCGCGCGCACCTGATCCTGACGGATTCCGGCGGCGTTCAGGAAGAAGCGCCGTCGCTTGGCAAACCGGTCCTGGTCATGCGCGACACGAGCGAGCGCATGGAAGGCGTCGATGCGGGCGTTTCGCGGCTGGTCACAACGGACCCGGCGACCATCGTTACCCATGTGAACCAGCTTCTCGACAGCCCGGAACGATACGCCGCCATGGCGACAGGCAAGAATCCCTATGGCGACGGGCTCGCCGCACGGCGCATCATCAAGGATCTGCTGACATGGCACCGCTCCATCTCGACGTATGAGTCGGCGGTGACAGCCGCTCCCGTCGCGATGCAGCTTCCCTCCTCGGCCATCGGCTGAGACAGGACTATTGGACATGAGCCGGCGCGTCAGCCGGCCGTGTCCGTACCAACGCAACGCTCCCGGCGCGCCCGGTCACGCCGGGGCGACAGATCAGAACCGTTGAGCAGAGCATGTCCCGCCGCAGCCCCAGCTATGTCCTGTATCTGGCTTCCGGCATTGCCGGGCGCGCGGGAATGCTTGCCGTTCTGGTGGTCATCACGCGGTTTCTTGGCACCGCAGAATACGGTTTCTTCGCGCTCGTCGTCGCCACCGGCGAAATGCTCGACATGATCGCCAACAACTGGATCCGCATCCATGTCTTGCGTGAACAGGCGGGCCGCCCGTTGATCGGGTCGGTACGCATGGGGCGCACGCTGGCGCTCTATGGCGCGATGACCTTTGCCGCCGCCATGGCCGCGCTCATTGTGGCCTATCTGGTCGACGCGCCGGACACGGCGGCCTTTGCGTTTGCAAGTGTCTCCTACATTGCCGCCTTTGCCCTGCTGCGGCTGTGCCAGACGCTTATGCAGCAACAGCAGAACCATCTCGGCTTTGCCGCTGTCGAGATATCGCGCTCGGTGCTGGCGTGCGGGGCGGCCGTGGTCATCGCCGCACTGACCCACAGTTACGCGCTTGCAGCCATTGGCCTTGCCGCCGCGACGGCGCTTTGTGCATTTGCCGGGCTTATCGCCATCTTCCGGTCGCAACCGCGCCCGCGCGCGGCCCGTTCAAAAGCGGGATATGCGACGGCATTCGCATTCGGCGCACCCGTGGCTGTGGTTGCTGCCCTCGCCTATGGCATAGGCTGGTACGACCGCTTCATCCTCAATGCGCTGGCGGGCCCCGCGGCTGTTGGCGTCTATGCCGCCGCGTTCGCCATCTCACGGCAAGCGGTGGTTCTGTTTCTTTCCGCGATGAACACATTCACCTTCCCCAAGCTTGCCCGCATCCACGAAACGGGGGGAGCACGCGCAACCGCAGAGGCCCAGGCCGCCCTGCTTGTCAGCATGAGCGGCATCGGCGCCATCATCGTCGCGGGTCTTGCCGCGATGGCCGCGCCCCTGAGCCAGTTCCTGTTTCCGCAAGACATCGCTGTGACGGCAACCGGGCTGGTCGCCCCGATCGCGCTTGCCACCTTGTGCGTGAACCTCAAGCAGTTCGTCTTCGACAACAGTTTCTACATGACGAAGCGCACCGGCCTGCTGATCGCCTACATGCTGCCGGTCTCCGCGATCAGCCTGAGCATCAGCGCAGCGATGATATGGTTTGACGGTGCGGACGGGGCCGCCCTCGCCTATCTCGCCGGAGGCGCAATCGCTCTTGCCGTCTCGGGCGTCCTTGCGCAGCGCGCCGTTGCGATCGACCTGCCCTGGTCGCGGCTCATCGCGATTGCCGTGGCTGCCGCGGCATCCGGTTTCGCCAGTCATGCCGTGGCCGGAGCTGTATCGGATTACGGCAATTTCGCCAGCCTGCTGGCCGGAGGGCTAACGCTGCTTGCAACCTATCTGCTTGCCTTGCGTCTGCTTGGCTTTTCCGTGATGTCGATGATCAGCGAACCCTGGCTGCCGCAGGCAGGCAATGCCCTTGCGATACAGGGGCCTGCGCAATGATGCGGATACAGGATCTTGCCAAGCGGGTTACCCCCGTCGACACGCTGGTGCGCAGACCACCATGGCTCTACAACCGGCTGAGGGCGGAGATCGCCGAAACAGATGACATGGACCTTTCCGGGCGCAAGCTCAGGCAGGAAACCGGCCTTGCGGAAGTTCTGCGCGCCGCCGGCAATGCGCCCTATTACAAGGAGCGCGGCATCCACGGGGCGATCAACGCCTTCCCGCTGCTCGACAAGCCAACAGTACGCGAACATGGCGAGGCCATGCGGCCTTCAAACATGCGCATCGCGGCCCGTGCCGTCACCAGTGGCTCAACGGGCATCCCGCTCGTACTGTGGCGCTCTCCGAGCATGGTTTTCCACGAGCAGGCGACTATCGATCATCTCATCTCCAAGGCAGGGTTCGACCCGATATCGGCGCGGGTCCTGCTTCTGCGCGCGGACACCTTCAAGCATCCCGACGACGTCGAGCCCCCCTTCTGGAAACACTTTTCGCCCAACAAGGCGGCCCTTTCGACGCAGCACCTGAACAAGCGGACATTTCCGCTTTACGCCGACTTCATCCGCGAATTCAGGCCGGACTTCCTGTTTGCCTACGCGGCGAGCTTCGATCTGCTGCTGCGGTTTCTGGAAGACACGCCGCACAAGCTGCGCATACCGCTGGTCATAACCTCGTGCGAGGCGCCTGCCCATGACCTGCGTTCCCGCGCTAGCGCACAACTCGGCTCGGTCATGCTGGACTACTACGGCCAATCGGAACGCGTCGCCTGCGCCTGGAGCATCGAGGACGGCCAATACTGGTTCCGCCCCGAATACGGCGCGGTTGAATTCACCCCCTCGGAGTTCGGCCTGGAGGCTGTTGGCACAAGCCTGCACAACACCGCGCAATTCCTGATCCGCTACCGCACCGGCGACATCGTGGAAATCGACGGCGATGCGGATGAGGAGCGGATGAGGCGCATCGCATTAGGCCTGGAACCCTTTGCGGGCATTTCCGGGCGCTTGTGCGAGTTTCTCACTCTGGCTGACGGGACCCGCATTGTCGGCCTGAACCAGATCATCCGCGACATATGCGGCGTCGCGTCGACACAAATCGTCCAGAAGAATTTCGACCGTGTGGAAATATTGATCGTTCCAACGTCAGGATTTGACGAGTCGACCGTTTCAACACTCCGGCAACGGTTTGCGAACAAGGTACCGTCCTCGGTCAGTTGCGAAATCCGCACAATCGACAAACCGCTGCGTACGAAGGCTGGCAAGATGCCCCTGTTCATCAACGAGATGGAATCCGAGCAATGAGCGCATCAGCAGACAAGCCGCACCTGCGCATCCTGCTGGTTTCGCCGCTGGGCCGTGGCGGCAATGGCGGGATCGACCGGCTGATGGACGGCGTTTGCGGCGCGTTCGAAGAAGCGGACACCGTGTCGATTGAACGGATCACCAGCCGGGGGCCGAAGCTCGCCGCGATGCTCTGGTTCATGCCGGTCGCCATATGCCGCATCCTTCTTGCCGGATTGCTGCAACGCGCCGACGCGGTTCACATCAACCTGTCGTCCAACGGCAGCAGCTACCGGAAAATACTGCTTGCGGCCGCATGCCGTATCGCCGGATTGCCGTATCTGATCCACCTGCACGGATCGGAGTTCAGGGAATTCTGGAACCGTTGCGGCAAGGTCCGCAGAGCAATGATCCGGACCATGCTGATGCGCGCATCGCGCATTCTGGTTCTGGGAACGCCATGGGCGGAATTCATGCGCGGCATCGTTCCCGAAGCTGCCGGACACATCATGATCCTACCCAACGCAACCGCGCCACAGGCCCCGCGCCAGTCATCGCCCGCTCCGGACGAGGCCCGCATCCTGTTTATCGGGCGGCTAGGCGCACGGAAGGGCACTCCGCAGCTCGTTTCAGCTCTGGCGAAGCTTAAAGACCTGCCTGACTGGCACTGCGTCATAGCCGGCGATGGCGACATCGGAACCACGAAAGCGGCCGTTGCGGCGGCAGGGTTGATGGAACGCATCGACGTTCCAGGTTGGATGGATGCCGCAAGCACCGCGCAAATGCTGAGGGAGGCAAACGTTCTCGCGCTGCCCTCTTTCGCCGAGAACCTGCCCATGTCGGTTATCGAAGGCATGGCATACGGGCTTGCGGTCGTGACGACGCCGGTCGGCGCGACGCAGGACATCATTCGCGACGGCAAGACCGGCCTGCTGGTTCAGCCAGGCGATATCGATGCGCTTGCGCAAGCGTTGCGGCGTGTGATCACCGACAAGGCGCTGCGCATGAAACTGGGCGCAAACGCCCACGTATTCCAAAGGCAGCACCTCTCCCTGCCTGGGTACTCGCAGCGGCTGACCGACATCTGGCGGGAGATCGCGGACCCGCACCATTCAGCGGAAAATCCCTGCATGGCGCGCAAGTCGCCGGCTGCCTGATCCAGGCTTCCGGGATCCGTTCAGTTCAGCCCTGAGGGGGTGCGCCTGCTCCTTGCTCACGCAAGGTCTGGCTGAACAGAGCATGTATCTGCTCCGCTGCGCGGCTCCACGAGAAACGCTCCGCATTACGTGAGGCTTCTGTGCGCAATTCCGCATGCAGGTCCGCGTTGGCGCAAACGGCCTTCAGGGTATCTGCAATCGAGGACGGATTGTCCGGATCGAAATAGAGCGCACCCATGCCGGCAACTTCCCGCAGAACGGGAATGTCGGAACACACAACCGGCACACCGTAGCTGTGCGCCTCGACAACCGGCAGGCAAAAACCCTCGATCAGGGACGGGACAACGAGAAACGCCGCATGGCGGTAGAGCGTTGCCAACTCCTGCTCGGTCTTGCTGCCCGCTTCGATGAAGTTCGACAGGCCGGGGTGCCTGGCCCGCGCGCGCGCCATGTCGCCACTGTCATCACGCCCCACCCAGACCACCGGCGGCACATCCGCATCGTCCTTTAGAATATCCAGCGCCGTGATCAGGCTTGTGAGATTCTTCGTCGGTGCGGCATTGGCAACGATGAGGCCGTAGCGGCCTTCCAGCGGCGCTGTATCCTCTCCGGGAACGGCGATCGTCGGAGCCTCATGAACTACGGCCGTGCGAGCCGAAGAGCGAGGATAGTACCGGGACAGATCGGATTGCGTGGCCGACGAAACGCAAATGACGCGATGGGTCGCGGCCAGGCACATCGGAAACAGCAGCTTCCAGGTCCAGCGCCGGTCAAGACGGAAAAGATGCGCATGCGTATCGCGGTAAAGATCATGCACGACGCTTACGCGCGCCCGGCCACCGGCCAGCGCCCCCAGCGGATGCGGCGTGAAGATGATGTCCGCGCCGATCCGCCGCGCCGTCCGCCAGGCCGTCCATGCGTTGACGAAAACCGCAAGCTTCTCGCTTCGCGGAGACCACGCCGGAATAAAGCCGATCTTGTCGAGCGGAAGGTACGCGCCAACGGCCTCGCGGCTCCAATTGGTCAGTAGCGTGTATTCCGCCTCCCCATGCGCGACGAGCGCACGAAGCTGGTTCCACGCGTAGACCGAAATGCCCGAAAGCGTGTCGGGCGAACTGGTCACCATGTTGACGAGTATACGCATACAAATCAGGTCTTCGCGGAGTTTACCGTAATAGCTAATGATCTCTTACATTAGCACTTGCGATCCTCGATAATCCTTTTGTCAAAGAGGGTTAAATGACATTGATCAATTACGCAGGATCACCCATGAGGAATTCCCGCGCCAACAGCGCGGCTTTCCTTACGGCAGTTTTCGCGGTTGCCGCGACAGCCATTGTGCTGCGCGTGAGCTTGCCCGCGAACCTGCTGAACCTGTTCATGGAGTACACGACCGACAAAGGCTCGTTTATCCAGAAACTTCACCCGGGCACTTATGCGATCGTGGCGGCGGCCATCATCGTGCCGCTGACACTGCGCGCCTATGTCGACGCATGGACGCTTCGCAGCATCCGTGCGATGGCGCTGTTCACGGTTGCTGTCGTTTTACTGATCGCATACCTCATCGTTGCCGGCCATTTCGGCTCGGCCGGCTATCTGATCGACACCTATATTGCCGCAACGCTTGGCGGCATCACCCTGTTGCTGTTGCCGCCGGACATGCGGGCGCGCACCGCCGATCTGGTTCTCTTCGTGCTGATCGTCAGCGCGATCATCGGCATTTTCGAATTCGTCACCCACATTCGCCTGATCCCCTACCCGATAGAGGAGCACGAATTCAGACCGACGGGACTTCTCGACCATCCGCTGTTGCTCGGCCTGCTGTGTTCGACCGCCATCCCCTTCGTTGCGGCAAGCGACTGGCAGCGCAGCATGCGGATCGCAGCTATATGCATCCTTTTCCTCGGTGTTGCCGCGGCAAGCGCGCGCATTGCCATGCTGGCGGCCAGCCTCGCGACAGCGGTCGTTATTCTTGCCGCACCGATCAGGACAGCCTCCAGCAGCCAGAGCGCCCGCCTCAAGGCGTTGATGATCGTGGCCGGAGCGATCCTGCTGGCAGCCGCCATCACCGTTCTCGCCTTCAGCGGATTCCTCGACCGTTTCTCGCGCGGGCTGACGGACGCCAGCGCAATGGCACGCATCAGGATTTACGATATTTTCGGCCTCGTTTCGTGGACTGAAATCCTCTTCGGAATGCCTGCCGAAGACATCGCGAAGCTGGTTAAGAGGCTCGATCTTATGGTGCTGGAAAGCTCTCCGGTTGCCTGGATTTTGCATTTCGGCCTGTTCGCCGCGATCGGCTTCGTCGCCGCTTTTCTCGGTATGCTTCGCACTCTTCTGCGCGGCGCGCGGCCGCTGGTGGTTTTCGGCAGCCTGCTGTTCCTCGCCGTCGCGCTGACAAACAACACGCTATCGACGAAAACGCCCGCCGTGCTGGTGCTGATCGTGCTGATCATCGGCACCGCCGCACGCCACATACGCACGCCCTTGCGATGAAACGCTTCATTGTCCTCCTTGCGGCCACGCTTGCCTTAACGCGCTGTGCGCCTGCAGCCGCGATTGAGCTGCATCGCGGCGTTGGCCTGCACGGGATGATGAACTGGGCCGAACGCGCCGAAGGCTCCGCCATCTATGCCGATGAGCCGTTTTCGGGCGAGCAGTTTGATATACCCGACGAGATTCTCGCCAACGTCGCCAAAGCCGGGTTCGACTTCATACGCCTGACCGTCGATCCGGGGCCGTTCCTGTATTTCAAGGGCGCAAAGCGCGACGCGCTGGACGATGCGCTGGCGGCCAATGTAAGGCGTCTGTCCGGCTACGGTCTAGCCGTTGTCGTCGATCTGCATCCAAACCGCCAGATCGACCGGTTCAAGCCCGAGGCCATCGTCGCCGACGAACATGGCGGATTGTTCGACCGCTATGTCGCCCTTGCCGGCAGAACGGCGAAACTGCTCGCGGGCCTGAAAAGCGAACGGCTTGCCTTCGAACTGCTGAACGAACCGCAGATCGGTTATACCGATCAGCAGATTGAGCAATGGAATCGCATGCAGAAGCGGCTCCATGCGGCGGTGCGCGAAAACGCGCCCGATCTGCCCATCATCGTTACCGGCGGGAGAAGCGGGGGAACAGGCGGATTGTTCGATCTCGACCCGGCGCCGTTCAACGACGGCAATACGCTGTTCAGCTTCCACTACTACCGGCCACACACCTTCACCCATCAGGGCGTGAAGTCCGACTTCTCGTCGATCCGGCACCTGCGGTATTTCTCCTACGTGCCTTACCCCGCCGCCAGCGGCTCGCCGGAAGCCGTCTGGCAGGGCATCAAGCTTGCGATCGATGCCGATAATTCCCTGTCGCCGGGTGCGCGCCACGAGATGGTGACGGCATCGCGCAAGGCGCTCGGCGACTATTTCGCAAGCGGCCTCGACCGGAGCGTGATCGATGCCGACTTCGATGAGGTTCTCGACTGGGCGCGGGCCAACGGGGTCGACCCGCACAACATCTTCATTGGCGAGTTCGGCGTCACGCGTAGCTATGGCGATTTCGCCGGCGCCGACCCTCTTTCGCGCGGCGCATGGCTGAAGGACGTAACCGAAGCAGCCGCACAGCGCGGTTACAGTTGGGCCTACTGGAGCGTGCTCGGATTCGGCGAGTTCTCCCTTATGGACCGCTACGGATCGAATGACCTGCACGCTCCAACCCTGCAGGCACTGGGACTGAAACCATGAGCATACAACTTCACGCCGATACGCCTGTGAGCATCAGACCGGCCATGACCGATCTCGTCTGGATCGTCGTGCTGACAAGCCTGCTACACATGGCCATCCCGTTCCTGTTGCAGGACACCTATACCGCCTACATGCTCGGCGACCGGGCCGAGCACCGGCTTGCCAAGCTGACTGCCGTTCTGGCCGCGCCGAACTTCGACAGCGCGCTTGCCGTGATTTTCGATTACGGCGCGCCGGGAGATTACCTGCTGTTCCTGCCCGCTCACATTCTTGGCGGGCATGGGTTTGTGGTGGCGCAGAACATTGCCCTGCACCTGTTCGGTCTGGTTTACCTGTACCTGCTTGCAGACAGGCTTTTCGGGCGGCGGACAGCTATCTTCGCGTGCGCGATTTACGCGCTCCTGCCCGCGTCCCTGTTCCATCCGCACACGTTTTCTTCCGAAGCCATCAGCAATCCGCTCCTGATCGCCGCGAGCTTTCACGCCGTGTGCCTGCTTGGCGAAAAACGGCCCGCGCTGCGCGATCTGGCGTTGTTTTGCGCCTTTGCAACGATTGCGATTTTCGTTCGCAATATCAATGGCCTGCTTCCCGTTTTCGTAGCTTTCCTGTTCGTGGTGCGGCACGGGGCGGGAGTGCGTGCGCTGGCGCTTGCCGCGGGCATGATCGCCGGCGCGTTTGTGCTCCCCGCCGGATGGGCTGCCGCCGACGCCACGATCGGAGCGCGCTACCCCCACAATACCGTCCTGAACGGATTTGGCTCCAATCTTTATTGGCGCGCGGAGCGCTTCGAGGCCTTGGACGGGATTGCCCTGCCCGAAGACATTCAACAGCGGCAGGCCATGAGCTTGGGAGAGTTCATTGAAACCGTTTCGGCGCGTCCGGGGCCTTATCTAAAAACGGTTTATGCCGATGGCATCAACCTGATCGCCAACAGCGGCGTCAACATGGTGTTCGGACGTTTTTTCCGTCTTTATGACCCGGATGACGGCAGCAATTCCTCGATGGTCGTCTGGCGCGATATCCGCACCAACGAGGGGTATTTGGCTGCCATAAAGGCGATGGCGAGCGTTGCTCCCGGCGCGATGGTGGCCAATGTCGCCGCACTTGGCATTCACCTGGCGCTCCTGCTGATCAGCGGGCTTGCCGCACTCGGCTATCTTGTGCGCGGCGCCGCTCCTCTTGCCGTGCGGATGTATCTGGCCGGCTTGCCGGTCTATTTCCTCGTCTTCAGCTTTATTGCCTCGGCGGTCCGCTGGGACATGCGATCGCCGGCGGAATTCGTCATCGCCTTGTTTGCCGGGGTCGCCATCACCGGCATTGTGCGAAAAAACCAGCGCTCAGGCGCACCCGGCCACGACCCCTCTCCTTACCGCTACGGATGACCTTACCGCGCCTGGATTCTTGAAGCGCCGGTAGCGCGGCAGGCCAGCGGCTTTCCGGTCTTCATCGCCTCATTGACATGGGGCAGGCCCAGACGCCGCAGCCAACGCCAGCCGCGTGTTGGTATCCGGCGCCCTTCGCACACGACGATGCGTTTGTATTGCGACAAATCAACGAAGGAAAAACTCGTCAGGCGTTGCGTACGAAACACGAAGAGCGCATCGGAAAAGATGACGATTTCATCGCCTTGCGCATTCATCAGCCAGTCATGAAAGGGAGATGACACAACGTCGATCCCCGACTGGGCGCGGATGAATTCGACCGTCTCATCCTCCAGGGCCGTGTTGTAGGCAATCCGGCGTTCGATATCCTGCCAGACAGGCGGGCTTCCCACGGCAAGGGTCAGCCTGTGGCTGTCGCGCGCGGTATCCGGCAGTTCGAAAAATATCGGCGTGAAAAGGTTCGATACCAGCGCCAGAGCCAGAAGATGCGTCCCGCGCAAGCTCTGCGGCTGGCTGACAAAAGCCGCCAGCAGAAACACATAGGGGATGACCAGATATTCCGGCTCCTCGGGATGCATGAGGATGCGCGCGGCCCAAGCGACCGCCATGAATGCGAATGCCCAGCGCAGCAGTGGCCGCAATTGCCCCCAGCGCAGCAACACCGAAATGACCATGGCAAAGCCGGTGAAGGCCATCACCACATAGACGATCACCATGGACTTGGCGATGTAGCGAAAGATGCTGTCGTTGGCTTCCTCAAAGGGGCCGAGGAACGAGAGGCCGTCATTGAGGCCGACATAAACACCGAATGAAACGGCGCCGACGAAAACAACAACCGCCGCGTGCCGCCAGTCACGCTCGGCGACAAGCCCCGCCGCGGCCAGCGCAACAATGGCGAAACAGGCATCAATGCGGGTCAGCATCAGGAGCACACCAGTGAGCCCCATACAGACGAACCTGAAACGGATCCGGGATTCCAGAAAGAACAGCAGATAGACCGACGCCAGTAAGGCTGCCTGCGCGGTTTCCATCTGCCAGCTTGCATTGGTCAGGATCACGGGCGTCAGCAAAAATGCGGCGGGGACCAGCAGGCGATTGCCGGGTCTTGCGAGCCGGGCGAGTACCGTTGCCGTTGCAAGCCACATGACGAGGACTGCAATACCGACCGCCCGCACACCGCCCCCGAGCCACAGGATGAGGGCGATAAAGGCTTCGAAGGCCGGATAACCGCTCGACCGGCTGCGTTCGTAGCCGCCCTCAAGGATCGTCCTGGCTGAATCAAACAGGCGGACGGAGTCGCCGTCCGGCGCATAGCCCTGCCCCGCCCCCCACAGGCCGAACGCAGCAAAAACAGCGATGGCCAGCCCTGCCACGGCGGCATCTGTCGCAATGCGAGACTTCAACTTCAGCCATCCATCGTAACGCGAAACCGGGCCCTTTGGGCCCGCAGGCAAAATATGCCCGTTTGTGGCGTTTACCCCAGTTTTTACGAGATTAATTCTAAACATTCATAGTAAATATCGATTTCATCAATCTTTTCTACCGTTATCGCATCAAGAAGCGTTAAGTTCCGGTGAGCAATTCGCATAAACATTCAGCGGTCAGGTGCGCACATGATTAATCCGGCCACACAAATCCTCACGATCAACCTCGAGGATTATTTCCAGCTTACCCCGGTCAGCGAGATTGTCCCCGTCAGCTACTGGAGCCGGTTTGAGCGCCGTGTCGAGCGCAACACCGAAGCAACGCTCGACATGCTCGACCGCCATGGCGCAACCGCCACCTTCTTCGTTTCCGGCTGGATCGCCGATGCCGCGCCCGAGCTTGTGCGCGAAGTGATCCGCCGTGGTCACCGTGTGGCGGCCAAGGGTTATTTCCACGCATTCGCGAGCGAACTGGGGATCGAGGAATTCGAGAGCGATGCGCGACGCGCCAAACAGGCGCTCGAGCGCGCGGGCCAGGAAGAGGTTCTCGGCTACAGGGCCGCGCGCGGCGGCCTCGACCCCAACGACCATGAGCGTTTCGCCGCTCTGGCCAATGCGGGCTATGCCTTCGATTCAAGCGTCCGGCCGCTGGGTTTCAGTACCCCTGCCCCGAACACGGCGTTCGAAGTCGGCGTCGGCAAGGACCGGATCATCGAACTGCCGATCAGCGCCGCCTCCCGGCTCGGCTACACCTACCCTGTCGGCGGCGGCAATTACCTCCGCCAGCTTCCGGCCTCGCTGACGATGCCGGAGATCAAGCGCATTTCAAACGACCCGGCGCAAACGCTGGTGTTTTATTTCCATGTCTGGGAACTCGATCCCGACATGCCCCGGGTCAACGGCATCTCGCGGATCAACCGCGTCCGCCAGTATCGCAATCTGGACGCCATGCGCGAACGTATCGATACCGTTCTCGGCGGCAACACGTTTGCAAGCGCGGAAACCGTGCTTGGCCTCAAGCCCAAGAGCGTCGCAGCGCAGGTTGTCGAAGCGAAGAAGCCGGAAGCCGTAAAGGCGACCGGCGAGCCACTGTCGCTGGTTGTGCCGTGCCACAATGAAGCGGAATCCATTCCGTTCCTCGATCGCACGCTGAACCTGCTGAGCGACCAGCTCGCCGGGCGTTACAAGCTGCATTACGTCTTCGTGGACGACGCCAGCACCGACAATACCGCTCAGGTTCTGGAAGACACGTTCGGCAAGCACGACAACGTCCGCATCGTGTCGCACGCCAAGAACCGCGGCGTCGCCGCCGCGATCATGACCGGCATCGAAGCCGCCGGCACCGAGCTTGTCGCATCCATCGACTGCGATTGCAGTTTCGATCCGCTGCAGATCGACGCGCTGCTGGAACGGCTGCGTCCGGGCGTGGCCATGGTCACCGCCTCGCCCTATCACCGCGACGGCCATGTCCTGAACGTTCCGGCCTGGCGGCTGGTGCTGTCGCGCGGTGTGTCGGTGATCTACTGGTTCCTGCTCAATCACAAGTTCGCCAGCTACACCGCATGCTTCCGCGTCTACCGCAAATCCGCGCTTTCGGGCATCACGCTGACGCACGGCAATTACCTCGGCGTCGCCGAATTGCTGATCCGTCTCGATCAGGCCGGCAAGCAACTGGCAGAGGCGCCCGCAACGCTCGAAGCCCGGCTGTTCGGCAGGTCCAAGATGAAAATCCTGCGGACGATCACGGGACATCTCGGCCTTATCGCCGCGACCGCCATGGGGCGTTTCGTGCCACTGGCCAAACGCGATGCGCCGCACGCCAAGGCCCTTGAGAAGGATCGCGGCTGATATCCCCGCTCCCGGTTATCTGAGGCATATGAAATGAAATCTGCAAGCGGCACGCATTGGGGCATTGTCGGCGGCGGCATGCTGGGTCTGACGCTGGCCTACCGCCTGCTCAAACAGGGCGACCGCGTCACCATTCTGGAGGCATCCGATCGCGCCGGCGGGCTTGCCGATGCCTGGGCGCTTGGGGATGTCACCTGGGACCGGCACTACCACGTCATCCTGACGGTCGATCAGGCCCTCATCACCATGCTTTCGGAGCTTGGCCTTGAGGATGAAATCACCTGGGCCAAGACGGGGACCGACCTGTTCGACGGGACGCGGTTTCATCCCCTCAACGGCGGTATCGATTTCCTGCGCCTGCCGATGCTCTCGCTTGTCGACAAGGTGCGGCTCGCGGCAACGATCCTCTATGCCTCGCGCATCGAAAACGGCAGCAGGCTTGCCGACACCGACCTTGAAGAATGGCTGGTGAAACTGTCGGGCCGGCGCGTCTTCGACACGATCTGGCGGCCGCTGCTGCGCACCAAACTCGGCGACACCTACAAGCAAGCCTCGGCGAAATTCATCCAGTCGGTCATCCGCCGTTTCTATTCAGCACGCTCGCAAGGCGTTGCCAGCGACCGCTTCGGCGCGGTGAAAGGCGGCTACGCAACCATTCTGGAGCGTCTGGTCGCAGAGCTTGAGGCTGCCGGCGCGGAATTTCACACGAACGCGCCGGTTTCGGCCATCGGTTGCGATGCAGGCGGCATGACCGCCGTCTCGAAGGGCAAGACTTACAGTTTCGACAAGGTGATCGTGACGGCGCCGCCGCCGCATGCGGCGCGCATGTGCAAGGACCTCGAGCCGGGCGAAAAGGCACGCCTCGCCGGCACGCGCTATCAGGGCGTCATCTGCGCCTCTGCTTTGCTGACCAAGCCTCTGCGCGGCGGCTACATGACCTACATCACGGGCGGCGATTGCCCGCTGACCACGGTCATCGACATGAGCTCGGTCGCCGGCAAGCAAGCCTTCGGCGGGCGCACGCTGGCCTATCTACCGATGTATCTGCCAAGCGATGATCCGCTCTTCGAGGCCAGCGACGAGGACTTGAAGGCATTGATCCTCGGCGGCCTGAACCAGCTCTATCCGGACATTTCAGCCGGTGACATCGCGGCCTTCAGGATCTCGCGCGCGCCCCACGTGTTCCCGGTGCCCGTGCGCGGCTATGCCAGCATGGCGCCCGGCATCGTCACCTCGGTTCCGGGGCTCTACACGGTCAATTCGGCCAACATTCTCGACGCCACTTTCAGCGTCAACGAAACCATCGAACTTGCCGACCGCGCGCTGGCGCAAATCCTTGGCGATACGCGGGCCATGCCGCGCGAGGCCCTGCCGAGGGCCGCGGAATGAGCCGGCCCGTCGCATCGCTGTCGCTCGATCTCGACAATGCCTGGGCCTATCTCAAGACGAGCGGCGATCCGGCGTGGGAAACCATGCCGAGCTATTTCGACACGGTGGTTCCGCGCATTCTGGCGATCAAACGCGAACTCGGGCTTCCACTGACGGTCTTCATCGTCGGAGCCGATGCCGAAATCGCCCGCAATGTACCATCGCTGAAAGACATCGCCGATGCCGGTTGCGAGATCGGCAACCATTCCTTCTGGCACGAGCCGTGGCTGCATCTGTATTCGCGCGAGGAAGTCGAGGAAGAGATCTCGAAAGCGGAGAACGCCATTCACGCGGCAACAGGCGTGCGCCCGCGCGCATTTCGCGGCCCCGGTTTCAGCATTTCCGATACTGTTCTGGAGACGCTTGCCGCACGCGGTTATGCCTATGATGCCTCCACGTTCCCGACCGTGATCGGGCCGCTGGCGCGGCTCTACTATTTCATGAAGGCGCCGCTTTCGGCGGAAGAGCGCAAGACGCGCAAGCGGATGTATGGAAGCATTTCCGACGGCTTCCGGCCGTTGAAACCCTATCGTTGGACGCTTCCCGCCAGCGAACTTGTCGAAATTCCCGTCACGACGATGCCGCTGACGCGCACGCCGTTCCACCTGAGCTACCTGCAATATCTGGCGGGCTTCTCGGAAGTGCTGGCGAAGGCCTATTTCCGGACCGCGCTCGGCCTTTGCAAGCTGCGCGGGATCGAACCCTCCTTCCTGCTGCATCCGCCGGACTTTCTTGGCCAGGGAGAAGCACCCGGCCTCGATTTCTTCCCGGCCATGAACCGGCCGGCGGAGAAGAAAGCCGCCTTCGCACGCTGGGCGCTGTCCACGCTTCAAAAGCATTTCGACGTGGTGACGATGCAGCAGCACGCCGATCTGGTTTCGGCAAGGGAACTGCCCGTTGCCGATGCGGATTCGCTACGGCAAGCGGCATGAGCGTTTATTACCGCGTCTCGCACCTGCTTTCGAGGGAAGAAATGGAGCGCCTGGCGCGCTATATCGTCGTGGGGCTCGGGTCCACCGGGACATATTTCGTTGCCTATATTGCCGCGATCCTGCTGGCGGGATCGCCGGTCTGGCTGGCGGCCTGCGCCGGTTTCGTTGCCGGAACGGGGGTCTCTTATCTCGGAAATGCGATCTGGACTTTCGGCCAGAAAGCCGAGGCGCGCAGCGCCATCCGCTTCATGGCCGTGGTCACCAGCTCCTTTTCGGTCAATCTCGTCATTGCCGCCCTGCTCGACTGGGCCGGCGCCCACTACCTCATCATTTTCTGTGTCGAGACCGTTGTCCTGACAGCTCTCAATTATGCCGGGCACATGCTGTGGACGTTCCGCCCCTACAGGCAGGAGCCAAGCCGCCAATCGTGAGCGGCTTTACCCTATTGTTAACCCTAATCATTCAACAATGCGCATTCGAAGGTGCCTGCCTGACAGGCTTTTGAACCAAGAGTGCTGCCATCGTCATGTCGCGTTCCGTTCCGGCTGATACCGCTACAAAAGCAACCGCGCAAAAAAACACCACCGGCCATACCGCCATCTGGGTTCTGATTGCCGCCGGTGTGCTGCTTGGTGCCGTTGGCACGGTGCTGTCGCTGAAGAGCAAGCCAGAGACCGCCGCGGTCACACCGGCAAACACCCAGACCAGCGTCAAGTGGAAGCCCGAAGAAACCGGCGGCTCAAACGGCGATAGCCAGCCGACACAGCCCGAGCGCAATGTGCAAGTCGCAGGCCTGCGCCTGAGGATCGACGAAACCCTCATGTCGGACTCCGTCAGCCAAGGCGTCAATGACGCCGATGCGCGCCTGCATTCGCTGATCATCCGTCATGACCGGCTTGCCGAAATGGTAGAGGACCTTCAGGACAGCGGCATCAATGTCACGCTGAAGGTCGAGGATCTCATTCCCGCGACGCTTCCCGCACGCGCGGTGGGCAAGCCGCGCGTGCTCGATACGCAGAACGCCAACGCCCGGCACCCGCTCTTCGCGTTCGTGCATGACATTCGCGAGGAATTGTCCAACGCGCTTCGCGAGCCGGAGGATTCAGCATCGGCCCGCATCAAGATCGTTGACGCCCGCCTCGACACGCTGGCTATCCGCCAGTTCGGCGTTCTCGACCGGATCGAGAAGGAAGTCGAAGGACGGCATGCGAAACTCGCGTCCGTTCCCCGCGCGCTTGGCATTGAAATTCCCGGACGCAGCGAAAGCGACGCCCTGGGTGGACCGCTTGTCCCGCTGAGCGGTACGCGCGCCGCGATCTACGCGTTCGAAACCCGCATGGAAGCGGTCGAGCTGACGCTGGCCAACCTGTCCGATATCGGCCGGATTGTCACCCGGCTACCGATCCGCAAGCCGGTTGGCGACGGCGCGTCCATCAGCAGCGGCTTCGGGCCGCGCACCGACCCCTTCCTCGGCAAGCCGGCGATGCATCAGGGGCTCGACTTCCGCGCCAGCAAAGGCGAAGAGGTCATGGCGGCGGGCGCGGGAACCGTTCTCAGCGCGGGACGCCATGGCGGTTACGGCAACATGGTCGAGATCGACCACGGCCAGGGCCTGACGTCGCGCTACGCGCATCTGAGCCGCATCATGGTCAAGGCCGGCGATATCGTCACGCCTGGCCAGCTAATCGGCAAGGTTGGCAGCACAGGCCGCAGCACCGGACCGCACCTGCACTTCGAGGTGCGCCGCAATGGCGCCGCCCGCAACCCGATCACCTATATCCGCGCGGGCCGCAAGCTCTAGGCCACGTCGCTTCTTCGCGAAAAATCGGCGTCCGATTTTCCACACGGCGCTTTAGGGCCTATTGAGATTCAGCGAATGGACTGCGCCGCAGTCGAAAATGCTCGAAAGTGTTCGACACTTCCTTGCGCTTTTCTCCTGTCCACCAACCAATTTGGTTCCAACGCAGCACCATGTGCTGAATCTCAACAGACCCTAGTCGATATCGGCGACTTCCTTGTCCGTTCCGTAGACCCTTGCCGCAAGCGCGGCTTCCATGAACTCATCCAGATCGCCATCGAGAACCGCCTGCGGATTGGTGCTCTCAACGCCTGTGCGCAGATCCTTCACGAGCTGATAGGGCTGGAGAACATAAGAGCGGATCTGGTGTCCCCAGCCGATCTCCGTCTTCGAGGATGCGCTGGCAAGAGCTTCTTCCTCGCGCTTCTTCAACTCGGCTTCATAAAGGCGCGCACGCAGCATCGCCCAGGCCGTGGCCCGGTTCTTGTGCTGGGAGCGTTCGTTCTGACACTGCACGACGATGCCGGTTGGGATGTGGGTGATGCGCACCGCGCTATCGGTCGTGTTGACGTGCTGTCCGCCGGCGCCCGATGCGCGATACGTATCGATGCGCACATCGCTTTCCGACACATCGATCTCGATCGCGTCATCGACGACCGGATAGATCCAGACGGACGCAAAACTGGTGTGCCGGCGGGCGTTGGAATCGTAAGGCGAGATGCGCACGAGGCGGTGCACGCCGGATTCGGTTTTCGCCCAGCCGTAGGCATTGTGCCCCTTGATAAGCAGGATGCCGGACTTGATGCCGGCTTCTTCACCGTAGGACACGCCCATGATCTCGACCTTGAAGCCGCGCTTTTCGGCCCAGCGCTGATACATGCGCATGAGCATTTCGGCCCAGTCCTGGCTCTCGGTGCCGCCGGCACCGGCATGGACTTCGAGATAGGTGTCGTTGGAATCGGCTTCGCCGGAAAGCAACGTTTCGACCTGCCGCTTCTGGGCAATCGCCAGAAGCTTCTTGAGCTGGCCGCGCCCCTCCTCGACCGTGTCGGTGTCCTCGGCTTCCTCGCCGAGCTCGATCAGCGTGATCGCATCGTCCAGCTCGCCCTCGAGTTTCTTGATGCTCTCGATATGGTCGACGAGCTGCTGACGTTCGCGCATGGTCGTCTGCGCAGCCTCGGAATCGTTCCACAATTCCGGGTCTTCGGCAGCAGCATTCAGTTCAGCGAGCCGGGCCTGGGCGGCATCCCAGTCAAAGATGCCTCCTCAGGAGCGTAACCGACTCGCGGATTTCGTCGACGATGGACTGAAATTCCGCGCGCATTTGAACGGTGATCTCCTTGGATAGTCACCGGGCAGAACACCCGGCATGGTCTTGAACGGGCGCGGACGTTATCCGAGCCGGCAGCCCCCGTAAACAGGGGATGCATCAAAGGCGCAAGCGGGCGCCCGCAATCCTCAATAAAGGCCGCCGGTCCCCTGCGTCACGGCACGGTCCGCATCCGGGTTCACCGTCAGCGGGCGGCCGTATTCGTCGGCATAGCCGATGATCGAATAGCTGGACGGCGGCTCCTGCCCCGGCTTGAAGGCTTCCATGATGGCGCCCGGGCTCCCGGCAGCTGTGCGCAGGCCCGACTGCTTGTCGATGGGAATGAAGTTGATGCCCGGCGGTACGCGGAAAGGCACCGGCGGTTCGCCGGCAAGCGCTTCCTTCATGAAGTCGATAAAGATCGGGGCGGCAAGCTGGCCACCGGTCGAACCACGGCCCATCGGCTTGGGATTATCGAAACCGACGAAAACGCCGACCACGAGATCGGGCGCGAAACCGACGAACCAGGCGTCCTTTTCGTCGTTCGTCGTTCCGGTCTTGCCCGCGATCGGGCGCTCAAGGACCTTCACCTTGGTTGCCGTGCCGCGCTGGACCACGCCTTCCATCATCGAAGTGATCTGGTAGGCGGTATAGGGATCGAGGATCTGCTTGCGGTTATCGACGATTTCAGGTTCGTCCTGCCCGTGCCAGCTATCGGCCCGGCAGTCCGGGCACTGGCGTTCCTCATGCTTGAAGATCGTCTTGCCGTGGCGGTCCTGGATGCGGTCGATCAGGGTCGGCGTGATCTTGCGCCCGCCATTGGCGAGAATGGCATAGGCGCCGGTCAGTCGCATGACCGTCGTTTCACCGGCGCCCAGCGACATGGCCAGAACCGGAAGCATGTCGTCATAGATACCGAAGTTGCGCGCGTATTCGGTGATCAGCGGCATACCGAGATCCTGCGCCAGACGGACTGTCATGACGTTGCGCGAACGCTCGATACCGGTCCGCAGCGTCGAGGGACCGTAGTATTTGCCGGAGTAGTTCTGCGGGCGCCAGTTCTTGCCGCCAATGCGGAATTCGATCGGCGCGTCCATGACGACGGAGGCCGGCGAATAGCCGTTGTCGAGCGCCGTGGCGTAGACAAACGGTTTGAAGGCGGAGCCCGGCTGACGCTTGGCCTGGGTGGCGCGGTTAAACTGGCTCTGATCGTAGGAAAAGCCGCCGACAAGCGCCAGAACACGGCCCGTCCAGGGGTCGATGGCGCAGATCGCGCCGGAAATCTTCGGCACCTGCTCCAACGTGAATGCGCCCGGTTCATCCTCGATCTGATGGACATAGACGACATCGCCGGGGGTCAACACATCGCCAACCTGCCTGATCTTGCGGCCCTTGCGGTCACCCGTGGCCCAGGTCGCCCAGGTCACTTCCTTGAGCGCTATCCTGCCGACCTCGCGCTTGGCGGCGACATGGCCATCGGGAAGGATCTCAGGGCGCAGACCAATGGTCGCCTCGTTCTCGGCAACCTGAAGCACCACGGCCATGCGCCATGGCTCGATGTCATTGAGCGCATCGACCTTGGAAACAGCCTCGCCCCAGTCGGCGTCAAGCGCGATCTGCGCGACGGGGCCGCGATAGCCATGCCTGCGATCATAGTCGCGCAAGCCTGACACAAGCGCCTTGCGCGCCATATATTGCAGCTTCGGATCAACCGTGGCGCGCACGGAAAGCCCACCGCCATAGAGTTTCTCCTGCCCGTAGCGGTCGAGAACCTCGCGGCGCACTTCCTCGGCGAAATAGTCGGCGGCGACAATCTGGGCGCCGGTTGCGCGCGGCGTCACGTTGAGAGGCTGCTTCTTGGCCTCCTCGCCTTCCTCGAAGGTCACGTAACCGTTTGAGACCATACGGTCGATCACCCAGTTCCGGCGCTCGATGGCGCGGTCGGGATGGCGGAAGGGATGATAGTTGTTCGGCCCCTTGGGGAGCGCTGCGAAATACGCCGCCTCGGCAACCGTCAGTTCATGCACGGACTTGCCGTAGTACTGCAAAGCCGCGCCGGCGACGCCATAGGCGCCAAGGCCCAGAAAAATCTCGTTGAGATAGAGTTCAAGGATCTGGTCCTTGGTGAAGGCGCGCTCGATGCGCAGCGCCAGCAGCGCTTCCTTGAGCTTGCGCTCCATTGTCTGGTCGCTGGTCAGCAGGAAGTTCTTCGCCACCTGCTGGGTGATCGTCGAAGCGCCGACAAGGCGGCGGCCGCTGCGGATGTTCTGGAGGTTTTCGACGACAGCACGGGCAATGCCGGTGAAGTCGATGCCGATATGGGAATAGAAGTTCTTGTCTTCCGCCGAGATGAAAGCATGGATGATCCGGTCGGGAATCGCCTGGATCGGCAGGTAAAGCCTGCGCTCGGTCGCATATTCGGCCAGCAGTTCGCCGCTGGATGCCTGAATGCGCGTCATCACCGGCGGCTCGTATTCGCGCAGCGCCGAATATTCGGGAAGGTCGGCAGATACCTTCCAGATCACGTAACCGACACCGCCGGCGCAGATCACGAAGACCACAACACCAAGCGCAAACAGGTATCCGAAGAAGCGAAGAAGCATATTCGTCTTGCCGTCTCGTCTTTTCGTTGCTTTTGACCGCCGCTTCAGCCGCAGCCGAATCCTCAATCGTGAAACCCTATCATCCGGCGTTCAGCCCGGAATGGATGCCCGATCGCACATATGAAAACACCCATGAATGCAAATCAGGCCGGTTTCATGGCAGACGGGGCAACCAGTCCGCATACGCCCCGCAGCGCCTCTAGAACCTCAATCGGGCTCCCGCGTCAATTAACTTTCTGTGCAAAGCCGCGGCCGAAATAGGCATCCACCGCACTGACCATGGCGTTGGTGACCTTCTCGCGCCAGGCTTCGGTCTTCATCACCTGCTCGTCCTTGGCGTTGGTGAGATAACCCAGTTCAATCAGGACCGACGGCACATCGGGCGCCGCCAGCACGTGAAAGCGCGCCGAACGCAACGGGTTCTTTATCAGGCGCACATGGCCGCGGAACTCGTCGATCAGGCCGCGCCCGAACACCGTCGAGAAGTTGCGCGTCTCGCGGCGCACGAGGTCGAACAGGATACCGGCCACCTCGTCGGATTCCTCCGACAAGTCGACGCCGGCGATCAGATCGGCCCTGTTTTCCCGGTCGGCCAGCAACTGGGATGCAAGATCTGAGGCTTTCTCTGAACGCGTGTAAACCGTCGCGCCGCTGATTCCCGTGTATTTGATCGCATCGGCGTGAATCGAGATCAGCAGCGAGGCCTCGGCATTCCGCGCGATATCAACACGGTCTCCGAGCTTGATAAAGCGGTCGTCATCGCGGGTCAGCTTCACCCTGTATCGGCCGCTTTCCTCAAGCTTTCCGGCAAACATCCGGGCAACCGCGAGAACGATGTCCTTCTCGAGCGTGCCCCCCTGGCCTTTCGCACCGGGGTCGACGCCGCCGTGGCCCGCATCAACGACAATCAGAGGCATCGCACCGGGCGCGCCGCCCGGCGGTACCGGCTGAAGCGGCACACTGGAGGCTTGCGGCTTTTCCGGCACCGGGCTTTCCCCGGCCTCTTCGGCGGGGGGCGGCGGCGCAAGAGCAAGTTCACGCATGAACGCGCGCCGGTCGGCAGGCACGATATCCACCACCAGGCGCGCCGGCTGGGATTCGACCGGCTCGAGCAAGAACGACTTGTCGATTCTGAAAGGCCCGTTTGTGTCGAGAACGATGCGGGATTTGCCCGGCGCAAAGCGCCCATAGCGGTATGCGCTGACCAGGCCGCGCCCGTCCGTTTCCACATTGGACGAATCACCGAACTCCAGTTCGGGAAGATCAATGACGACACGATAGGGGTCAGGCAGCGCGAAAATGCGGAACGCGACCATGCGGTCGATGTCCATCACGAAGCGGGTGCGCTGGTCGTCTCCCGCCAGCCGCGCCGCGCGCGCAACCGGCAGCGCCGATTCGGCAAATGCGGGGCGAACGCCGGGAAAATCCGCCAACAGGAACGACGCCGCGGCCAGCAGCAGCGCGGTAAATACAGACCCAATCCGCCTCAAACGGCGCTGCAACTGTGAAATTCGATGCTGCATAATCCCCGTCCGCATTCGTTTGTCTCCAAACGGCGGGTTTCCCGCGCAGGCCGCGCTTATGGCCTTTGCGCATGGAAAATCCTAGCCGAATGCCGCCGATCATTAAAGTTTGATATCGTTAACCATCGCTTTCCAATGTCCAAAAGCCGCGATTTCCGGGGCCGCAGATGCTCCCCTGCAACACCAATCCCGGCGCCTGCGCATGGGTCAACGAGCAGCCGGGCAATCAATTAGCTTGCAAAACATGCAATACGATCTGATATACATTTTATTGGGTAGGTTTCCGCCGCGTCATTGAAGCGCGCAACGTCTGAACCGCTTTGTTGTTTCGCGTCGGCTGGCCCGTACATGTTCTTTAAGGCTGCTTTTAGTATCGCGATATTCGCTCCCGGCAAATCCCGGGCTGCAACAAGAAGATCCGATCCGGCTTTGGGGAATGCACCGTACTGGCCTGCTAACGCAGGGCAATCGCGATAGCGAAAGCCCGAGCTTCCGATACCCGGCAAGGCCGCGAGCCACCGGGAGGAAGTCGCAGACGGCCCCGCGCGGATAATCCGGCATCATCATGCCGGTTCCAGGAGCGCCGCCGGAAACCCCACCCGAAACAGGCCCATTTCCGGCAATGCCGGTATTGAGCCGCAATGACAGTTTCCCATGCCACAACCGGCGGCAAGCCGGTCGTGCCGCATGACAACCGGGTGATCACATTTTACTCATGGTCAGCGCGCACCCGAATGACACGACGCACCGCAAGCCGCAGCCGGAAGCTGCTGGCGGCGGGCACACGCGCGCAATCGCTTCAGCGGTTCCCGCGGGACACTATCCCGCGCCAGACCGCTCTTATTTCAGCACATATCGCGCGCCGTCCGGCCGGTTTGCATCGGGATATTCCGATAGCAGGCCGCTCCAGGCTCCGGCGCGCGGAAAAATCGAGCAGGTACAATGGCTAACAAGATGCTCATCGACGCGACCCACCCGGAGGAGACCCGGGTCGTGGTCACGCGCGGCAACAGGATCGAGGAATTCGATTTCGAGGCCGCGAGCAAGAAACAGCTGCGCGGCAACATCTATCTGGCGCGCGTCACACGGGTAGAACCCTCGCTCCAGGCGGCTTTCGTCGACTACGGCGGCAACCGGCACGGGTTCCTCGCTTTCAGCGAAATCCATCCCGATTACTACCAGATCCCCTATGCGGACCGTCAGGCCCTTCTCGACGAGGAGGCCGAGGACAACGCCGACGATGATAATGGCGACAGCGGCGACGAAGCTTCGCAGGACGCCACCTCGGATGGCGGCGACGGCGAAGGCGGCATGGCCGCCCTTGAAGCCGGAGACGAAACGGTCAGCGAAGCGCCGGACGATGACGCCGACGACGATGACGAGGCTCCCAAAGCCAAGGGGAATTCCATCACCGAGGTTGCCGAGGACGACAATGTCGAGTCGGTCGGCAGCGAGGATGCCCTGGAAGAGCTTCCGCGCCGCGCGAGCCGCCGCAAGCGCAACTACAAGATCCAGGAAGTCATCAAGCGCAAGCAGATCCTGCTGGTGCAGGTCGTC
>JAGRLC010000006.1:0-7361 GCA_020441995.1 Rhodobiaceae bacterium | reverse complement strand
GAGCGCGGCAACAAGGGCGCGGCCCTGACAACCTATCTGTCGCTGGCCGGACGCTATTGCGTGCTGATGCCGAACACCGCGCGCGGCGGCGGCATTTCACGCAAGATCACATCCTCAAGCGACCGCAAGCGGCTCAAGGAGGTCGCGCGCGAGCTGGAGGTGCCGCAGGGCATGGGCGTTATCCTGCGTACAGCAGGCGCCAGCCGTACTAAGGCGGAAATCCGCCGCGACTTCGAATATCTCCTGCGGCTGTGGGAGAACGTGCGCGAACTGACGCTGGAATCTATGGCGCCGACGCTGGTCTACGAGGAAGGCAACCTCGTCAAACGCGCGATCCGCGATCTCTACAACAAGGACATCGATCAGGTGCTCGTGTCGGGCGACACCGCCTACCGCGAGGCCAAGGACTTCATGCGCATGCTCATGCCGAGCCATGCCAAGAACGTTCAGGTCTACAAGGAAAGCGAGCCGATCTTCATCCGCAACGGCATCGAGGGGCAGCTCGACGCCATGTTCAGCGCCGAGGTGACGCTGAAATCGGGCGGATACATCGTTATCAACCAGACCGAGGCGCTTGTCGCCATCGACGTCAACTCCGGCAAGGCGACGCGGGAGCACTCCATCGAGGACACCGCGCTCAAGACGAACATGGAGGCGGCGGCGGAAATCTCGCGTCAGCTTCGCCTGCGCGACCTCGCCGGCCTGATCGTCATCGACTTCATCGACATGGAAGAGAAGCGCAACAACCGGTCGGTCGAGCGCAAGCTCAAGGAATGCCTGAAGCTGGACCGCGCCCGCATCCAGGTTGGCCGGATCAGCCATTTCGGTCTGCTTGAAATGTCGCGCCAGCGCATCCGCTCCGGCATCATGGAAGGCAGCTTCGAAAAATGCGCGCACTGTTCGGGCAGCGGCATCGTCCGCTCGACCGCTTCGGTGGCGCTGCATGTGCTGCGCGCCATCGAGGACGAGTTGCGCAAGCGCGCCGCCGATCTGACGATCACGACGCAGGCGGCAGCCGCGCTCTACATCCTCAACAACAAGCGCGATCATCTGTTCGAGCTGGAACATCGCTACGGCGTGCGGATTTCCATTCTCGGCGACGACACCCTCACCTCGACGCTGATGACCATGGAGCGCCATGCGGCATCACGTGGCGAGCCGCGCCCGGATACGCGCGCCATCACGACTGACGACGCGACACCGATTGCCATCGAGGACGACGAGGACGAGGAAACGTCATCCCGCGACGGCGATGGCGAGGGCGGCGGACGCAAGCGCAAACGCCGCAGGCGGCGGCGTGGCGGCGGTGGAAGCGATGCCGCGGCTGACAATGCCGAGCAGACCGCAGCCAGCGATGACGACGAGGACGATAGCGATACCGACGACGATGCCGATGGCGAGCGCAGTGCGGACGATTCTGGCGAAGAACGCGAAGGCGGACGCAGGCGCAGGCGGCGCGGCCGCCGCGGCGGACGCAGGCGCAGAGGCCAGCAGGGACGCCCCGGCGAGGATGATGCAGGCTCGCAGGAAGCCGGCGATGCCGCCAACGACAATGAAAGCGATGACGCGTCCGGCGAGGAAACCGCGGCGGCTGACGCCGGCAGTGTAGAAACGGTGGAAACGCAGGCCAGCGAAGCCGCTGAAGCCCCCGAAACCGAGGCGGAAGAAGCACCCAAGCCGAAACGGCGTTCGCGCCGCAAGAGCGCTGCGAAGGAAGATGCGGCCGAGACCGCTCCGGAAGAGACCACCGGCAGCGAAGCCCCGGCTGAGGGAGCACCCGCTTCGGAGGAAGCCGCACCGGAAAAACCCAAGCGCGCCCGCAGATCGCGCGCCAAGGCAAAGCCTGAAGCAGAAGCCGAGACGGAGACAAGCGGGAACGCGGCTCCCACCCCGGCTGAAGCCGAAACCGCAACAGCCAGCGGCGACGCCGAAGCCTCGCAAGAGGCCAGCGAAGCAGAAGATGCTTCCGGGAGCGAAAACGAAACGGCCGAAAAGCCGGAAGAGGAAAAGCCTTCCGGCCCGCCACGGCGCGGCTGGTGGCAACGCGCGCTGCGGGGCGACGACGCCTGATTGTGCTTTGATATGAATCGGTTACGGGCGCGGTTTCATACGGAACCGCGCCCGTTTCCTATCTGCAGGACTTCAGGAATCCGCCCAGCCTGTCGATAGCCTTGGCAATGGTCTCGTTGGAGCCCGCGAAGGACAGACGCAGGTAGCGGTCGCCGTTGAAGGGATCGAAGTCACGCCCCGGCGTGGCGGCAATGCCCGCCTCGGCCAGCAGCCGGGACGAGAACCCGATTGAATCGTTGGTATAGTCGCCGATGTCGGCATAGAGATAGAAAGCCCCGTCGACGGGCAGGAAACGATCGATACCGATCTTGGGCAGCTCGGTGAGCAGCATCTCGCGGTTTGCCGCATAGACCGCCTTGTTGGCTTCCAGTTCTCCGGCCGCATCGAAGGCTGCAACAGCCGCCAGCTGCGAAATGGCGGGCGAACAGATGAACAGGTTCTGGGCGAGCCGTTCCATCGTCCGCACCAGCGCTTGCGGGACAATCATCCAGCCGATGCGCCAGCCGGTCATGCAGTAATATTTGGAGAACGAATTGATCACCGTGACGTCGGGATCGATTGCCAGAGCGGTATGATCCGGCCCGACGAACGACAGACCGTGATAGATTTCATCGGAAATCACCGAAATGCCGAGCGAGGACGCCGTCTCGACCAAAGCGCGCAGCTCTTCTTCGGGGATGATCGCGCCAGTGGGATTGGCAGGACTGGCAAACAGAACGCCCTTCAGCGGCTTTTCGCGATGCGCGGCTTCAAGCTGCGCTGCCGTCAGGAAGCCCGCGCCATCATGCGCGATCTCCACTACGTCGAGCCCGAGCGCCTTCATGATGTTGCGATAGGCGGGATATCCCGGAAGCACGGTCGCGACCCGATCGCCCGCGTCGAACATGGCGAGAAATGCCAGGTTGAAACCTGCGGAAGAGCCGGTCGTCACCGCAATCCGCGTTTCGGGAACCTCGATCCCGTATTTTTCGCCGTAGTGCCTGGAAATCGCGGCTCGCAACCCAGCAATTCCCATCGCGTCGGTGTAACCGATAACGCCACTGTCGAGCGCCCTGCGCGCGGCATCGCGCACGCGCTGCGGTGCGGNNCAGTAATATTTCGAGAACGAGTTGACGACGATGGCGTCCGGGTCATGCCGCAGCGCGGTGTCCGCCGGCGTGTCATAGGTCAGCCCGTGGTAAATCTCGTCTGAAATCAGCCAGAGCCCCCGCTCCCGCGCTGTCCGGCACAGGCTCGCCAGCCGCTCCGGCTCAATCACCGTGCCGGTCGGGTTTCCGGGGCTTGCGAGCAGAAGACCCGAAATATTTTCCGCGTCATCCAGCTCCGCCAGATCTTCCGCGGTCGGCGCCCAGCGGTCCTCGGCGCGGGTTTCGAGCCATGCGGGCTCAATGTCGAGCGCTTTCAGAATATTCCGGTAGGCCGGGTAACCGGGTGACGCCAGCGCAAGCTTTTCACCGGCCGCAAACAGCGCCAGAAAGGCCAGCATGAAACCACCTGAGGAGCCCGGCGTGACGATGACGCGCTCGGGCCCGACTTCAACGCCATAAGCCTCGCCATAATGGGCCGCAATACGCGCGCGCAGTTCGGGTATTCCGGTCGCCTCGGTATATCCCAGCCTGCCGCCTTCGAGTGCTGCTCTGGCGGCATCGAGAACGGCGCGCGGCGCGCTTGCCGCCGGCTGCCCGACTTCCAGATGACAGATATCCTGCCCCTGTGCCGCGCGCCGGTGCGCGTCGCGCAGCACATCCATGGCAAGGAAAGGTTCGACATCGCCGCGCGCGGCCAGCCGGCGGCCGGCCTCCCTGGCGCGCTGTTTGATCTCTTCCGTGGTCGCCATTTCCACAAAAACTCCGTTGCGCCCCTGCCCGGCCATCCCCGCGTCGCCATTTTGGCGACAAAATCATGCCCGATGACGCGGTGGACAACCGGCTGCCGGCGTGGTTCTGCATGCAATGGACCTGTTCGGCAAGTCATGGTTCACAACCTTGCCATTTGACCCGGACCACCTGCGTTCCTAGTTTCCCGTCATCAGGACAGGATGCGATGCTTCCAAGAAGACCGTTTTCAATGCCGTTCAACAGCGCTTTTGCCGCCATGCGCGCGCGCAATCTCATGCGTCAGGTCACGGCGCTCGTTCTTGCTGTCTCGCTTTGCCTTGCCAGTGTGCCGCAGCGCGCGCGCGCGCAGGGCGGCATCCAGTTCGTGCGTGACGCCGAAATCGAATCGCTGCTGCGCGAATATACCGCGCCGATCCTGCGTGTTGCCGGCGTCGGCGGCGGCGGGCTGACGATCTACATCGTGCCCAGCAAGGAATTCAACGCCTTCGTCATCGACGGCCGGCGCATCTTCGTGAACGTTGGAACGCTGATGCAGGCGGAGACGCCGAACGAGGTCATCGGTGTCCTGGCGCACGAAATCGGCCATATCGCCGGCGGCCACCTTGCTCAGTTGCGCCAGGAACTGCGGTTTGCCACCGCGATGTCAATTCTTCAGGTGATCCTTGCCGGCGCGGCGGCGGCAGCGGGAAGCGGCGGCGGCGCCGGCGCGATCATTTCGGGCGGCCAACATGCGATCAACAGAACGCTGCTGTCCTACCGGCGTGGTCAGGAACAGGCCGCCGACCGCTCCGCGATCAACTACCTGAACGCCACCGGGCAATCGGGCAAAGGCATGGTCAAAACGTTCGAGCGTTTCGCCGAGCAGCGGATTTTCACAAGCCAGTTCGTCGACCCCTACGCGCAGAGCCATCCGATGCCGCGCGACCGTGTCGAGGCGCTTGGCAATCTTGCCCGCCAGAGCCCGTATTGGGACGCGAAGGATTCAAACTATCTGCAACTGCGCCACGACCTGATGCGCGCAAAGATTTCCGCGTATGTCGATCATCCCAATTCGGTCAAACGCAAGTATCCCAAGGCGAATGGCAGCCTGGCCGCGCTTTATGCGCACACCATCGTGCGGATGCGCAGCTCCGATTACAAAGGCGCGCTGAGCGGCATCGACCAGCTTTTGAAGCAAATGCCTGACTATCCCTACTTCTGGGAGATGAAAGGCGAGATCCTGACCAATGCAGGGCGCCCGCGCGATGCGGTCGCGCCGCTGCGCAAGGCGGTATCGCTTGCGCCCAACGACACGGCATTGCGTGTCGCACTCGGCAAGGCGTATGTGGTGTCCGGCGACAAGAGTCTTCAGGACGACGCCGTGAACGAACTCCAGCGCGTCACCCGCGAGCAGCGCGACCACTCCGATGCGCAAACCTACCTGGCGCGGGCCTATGGCGCATTGGGGCGGATTCCGGAGGCAAACCTTGCAAGCGCGGAGGCTTCTCTCGCCAAAGGCGACAACGATCAGGCAAAGCAGTTTGCCGCGCGCGCCAAACAGGGCGCGAAAACAGGCTCGCCAACGTGGCTGCGCGCAGAAGACATCTTGCAATACCGCCCTCCCAAGAGATAACGCATCGACCATCACCCGCGGTTAAGTGAAAACCACAGGAACCGCGTCAGGAAGAAGAAAGGCAATCACAGACATGGATATCAGGGGCATCCTGACCGGAGCAGCCGTTGCAGCCGTATTCGGTGCCGCGGGTTATTTCGCGGCAATCAACATGGACAAGCCGGCGGACATGCCAGCCGGCGAGCCGGTACAGGTCGCAGGCCTGAGCGAAGCGCAGCAGGACGAAGTCCGTGCGCTGGTGCGTGACACGCTTGTCACCAACCCGGAAATTCTCGAGGAAGTCTCGGCTGCCCTTGAACAAAAGCGGGCCGACGAGGAAGCCGAACGCCGCAAGGAAACGATTGCCCAGCAGAAGGACCTGATTTTCGCATCTGCCGCCGATCATGCCGCCGGCAACCCTGCGGGCGACGTTACGGTCGTCGAGTTCTTCGATTACAACTGCCCCTACTGCAAGCGCGCGCTCGGCGACATCAACGCCCTTCTTAAAGCCGACCCGAACGTGAAGGTCGTCTTCAAGGAGTTCCCGGTTCTCAGCGAGCAGTCCTATGACGCGGCGGTTGTCGGCGTGGCGGTTGCCAAACAGGGCCTGTACATGGAATTCCACGACAAACTGCTCTCGCACCAGGGCCGTGCCGACAAGGCGCTTGCCCTGCAGATTGCCCAGGAAGTCGGCGCCGACATGGCGAAGCTGGAAGCCGACATGGCCGATCCGGCAACCGTCGAGACTATCCGCAGCACCCATTCGCTGGCCGACAGCCTCGGCATCAACGGCACGCCGGCCTATGTGATCGGCGACGAGGTTCTCGTCGGCCTCGCCCCGCTTGCCGAGTTGCAGAAGCAGGTCAAATCGGTGCGCGAAAACGGCTGCAAGGTATGCTGACGGGCGGGCGCTTAACCCTCCTTTACAGGCAATCTATCCACACAGGTTGTTAAGCGACCCGTTTCCCATGTATATCGCGCATTCAAGTTTTTGCGCGTACGTGGCGCGCGGGGCTGTCAGGCAGATCAACCACCGCCGGGTCATCGGCAGAGACACGGCGGTATTGTTTGCGGGAGCGCTGCGCGAAGGCGGTTCAGGGACCATTTCATGTCGAAACAAAATCAGGGCATCGACAAGACGCTCATTCGTGATCTTGCCGCGCTGCTGAAGGAAACCGATCTCAGCGAAATCGAGATCGAGCAGAACGATGTGCGTATCCGGGTTGCCCGGCAGATGAATGTCGTCGCACCGGTCGCCGCGGCGGCTCCCGCCCCTGTGGCGGCCGCACCCGCAGCGGCCGCACCGGGAGGCAAGCACACCGCCGCCGACAAGCCGGCGGCGGGAACCGTTGCCTCCCCCATGGTCGGAACCGCCTATCACGCACCGGAACCGGGCGCGAAGCCGTTCGTCGAAGTCGGCTCGAGCGTTCGCGAAGGGCAGACGGTGATGATCGTCGAGGCGATGAAGACCATGAACCCGATCGCCGCGCCAAAATCCGGCAAGGTCACCGAGATTCTCGTCGAGGATGGCCAGCCGGTGGAATTTGGCGAGCCGCTGCTGGTCATTTCCTGACCCTACCCGTTTCCCCTTGCCGGATGGCGTGCTGAATGTTCGAGAAGGTTCTAATCGCAAACCGGGGTGAGATCGCCCTGCGCATTCTCAGGGCCTGCAAGGAACTGGGAATCGCGACCGTTGCGGTTCATTCCACCGCCGACAGCAACGCCATGCATGTGCGCCTGGCCGACGAGAGCGTGTGCATCGGACCGCCTGCGGCCCGCGACAGCTACCTCAACATCCCATCCCTGCTGGCGGCCTGCGAGATCACCGGCGCGGACGCCGTGCACCCGGGCTACGGCTTCCT
>JAGRLC010000166.1 GCA_020441995.1 Rhodobiaceae bacterium | reverse complement strand
ACTTGCGCAAGGAGCTTGTCGCTCATGTGCGCAAGGAGATCGGGCCGATCGCCTCGCCTGACAAGATCCAGTTCGCGCCAGGCCTGCTGAAGACCCGCTTTGGCAAGATCATGCGCCGCATCCTGCGCAAGATCGCCGAAGACGATTTCGGAGCGCTGGGTGACACTTCGACACTGGCAGACCCCGGTGTCGTCGATGACCTGATCGGCAACCGGCAGAACAAGAAGGGCTGAAGCTCTTGCAAAGCCCGGTAGCAACAAACCCCGCCGCGGCCTCGCGGCGGGGTTTTTTCATGAATGGCGGGTGAATGCCGGGTTCGAACCGCGTTCAGACTGGCGGCGGTAGTGTGGCGGCATCGAATGGCTCAATGGAGGAACCGATGAAGCCCGTCACCATGATCGCCGCCGCGATTGTTTCGATTGCCACCGCCACGTCCGCATTCGCCGGGGACAAGGTCGCGAACCCGCAGGAGCCGGCCTTCAAGGTCGAGAAGGCGCAGCTCGCGATCAAGTCGCCGGATACCGGTATCTGCCCCGCCGAGGCCAAGGTGGCCGGGTGGATCTTCACCAACAAGGCAGGTCCGGTGACCTACATGCTTGTGCGCAAGGGCGGCCAGGTCGGCTTCCCGCAGACGATTCAGGCTGTGAAGGGAGCCGCGGGCTATGTCGCCAGTTTCAGCAACACCTTCCAGGTTCTCAACGACACCGACGCCGAATACCGGATTCTGGTGTCCAAGTCCGGCGGTGTTGTCTCAAACTGGGCACCGCTGAAGGCAAGCTGCCAATAGATTTTAACCGCGAATCGCTGCGATGACCCCCGCTTCGGCGGGGGTTTTTTGTTTTGGATTACCCCGCCCAGGTGAAGACACCATGCAACAGCGGGCAAAAAAATTGCCGCGAAGTCCCATTTCTGAACCTCGGATTCATAACTGACTGCCACCATGGCTTGCCGGAACGTCAACAAATCGGCCATAAAACCGGTCTGTAGGTCATTCCGCATCAAACAAACGGCATCCCGGACATCGCGAGGCAGCTCTGGTTATGGTTCGTTATTTTCGCTTTCTGACCCTTTTCGCCGCCCTGTTCATCGGCGGTGCAATGCTCGCTCCTGCGCCTGCAGAGGCACGCAGTCAGGTCAACATCTCCACCCAATACGCTCCCGGCACAATCGTTGTGCGCACCGGACAGCGTCGGCTTTACTATGTGACCGCACGCGGCAAGGCGATCAGCTACCGCGTCGGCGTTGGCCGTGCAGGCCGGCAGTGGTCGGGCAACAACCGGGTTGCCCGCAAGGTCGTTAACCCGGCCTGGATCAATCCATACGACAAGAAGCGCAAGGTTGTTCCGCCCGGCCCGCGCAATCCGCTTGGCGTGCGTGCGCTGGTTCTGGCTCATGGCCAGTACGCCATCCACGGCACCAACAACCCGGGCTCGATCGGCGGCGCAGTGTCTCTGGGCTGCATCCGCATGTACAACAAGGACGTGCTGGATCTTTACGGCCGCGCCCGTATCGGAACCAAGGTGATCGTCACGCGCTGACGAAAAAAAATCTGAAAAAGTTTTTTACGGCGCCGGAAAATCCGGCGCCGTTCATATTCGGGCCGCCGAACACATCTCGTTATCTTGCTGAAATGTAATGTTTTCCCGGATTTCGCCGCAAATTCGGCATGAAATGAACATGAACGCTCATCTCAGAAGGCGTTCAGTCTGGATCTGACATTTTCCCTGCCATCGGTCGCAAACACGACCATGTGCAATGGAGATGAAAATGATCAAGGCCTCTACTTTCGGCGCAGCCATCGCAACCGTCATGGCCGCCACGTTTATCGCAGCCCCCGCTCACGCCGAAACCAAGCTTCGCGGCGTCGGCATCGTGTCCAACCAGCATTCCATGGGTTCCCTGCCGCGCCTGGTCGCAGTGCGTTCCGGCGGCAAGCTCGTGCTCAAGGACCAGCAGGTGAATATTCCCGTCCGCGTTGGCGGCAGGATCAACAACACCTCGAAGAAATATGTCATTTCTTTCGCAAATGTCCGCTCGGGCGATGGTGCCCGTATGGATATCCTGCGGCGTGGATCGCTGGTTCGCTCGATCGACAATTCGTTGATGCTGCCGTTCCGCAAGAAGCACTATGGTGCCATGGGCTCGAACGCCTTGAAGGCCTGTAACGGCTACAATGGCGCGAAGTCCAAGGTCATAGGCTTCAGCTTTCCGCTGATCCTGGAAGTCGGCGCCTACAAGAATAATGGCGACCCGATCGAGGTTGGCTCGCCGTTCCACTCACGGCCCGAAGCCGTGACGCGCTCCGCCAAGGCGAACATTCAGGCTGAAGTCATCTGCCCGGCAGCCGAGCGGCCCAACTACGTCACGTCGGTCAACCTGAAGATCGAGCGCAAGAACGCTTCTTGCCCGATGAAAGTGATCCTCAGCGCATCGATCCAGGCCGAAAGGGCCGGCGATGTTGTCGATCTCATGCTGGTCCGCAACGACGGCAACAAGATGAAAATCAAGGCCACGGCCCGCAAGGTCGGCAGCCACTTCATCGCCCAATTCAAGAAGGGCTACACGTTCGACCGCGGCACCGTACACCGCAAGTACCGCATCGAGACCTCCAAGGGCTCGCCGTGGACCGACTGGGTCGCCATGGATGTGAACTGCAAGGCCCCGATGGGCATGACCAACTAACCGAAGCCCGACACGCATACAAAAAGGGCGCCCGAACGGGCGCCCTTTTCATGCTTGCGGTCAATATCCGGCAACCCCGGCGCCGGGTCTGCGCGGATCGGATGCCCCGGCCAGCAATCCTTCAGGCGTGATCATGATCGATTGAACCGAACCGGACGCGTAGCTCGTCTTCACGTCGTGGCCCATGGCTTCGAGCAGGCTGGCCGTATCGGGACTGACGCCCTGCTCGATCCGCAGCACATCGGGAAGCCACTGGTGATGCATCCGCGGCGCGGCGACCGCTTCCGCCGGGTTCATATTGAAATCCACCATGTCGATGATGACCTGCGTCACCATGGAAATGATCCGGCTGCCGCCCGGCGTTCCGGTGACCAGTTCCAGCTTGCCGTCCCTGAAGACGAACGTCGGGCTCATGGACGACAGCGGTCGCTTGCCGGCGGCCGGTGCATTGGCCTCTCCGCCGATCAGGCCGTAAGCATTTGGCACGCCGGGGGCGGCGGCGAAATCATCGAGCTCGTTGTTGAGCAGGACCCCGGTTCCCTCCGCAACAAGGCCGAGGCCGTAGGAGAAATTCAGCGTGTAGGTGTTGGAGACCGCGTTGCCGAACCGGTCAACCACGGAGAAATGCGTTGTCTGCTCGCTCTCCTGTTTCGGCAGCGTGCCCGCATTGACCTGCGCGGACGGCGTCGCGCGTTCCGGATCGATGCCGGACGCGCGTGACGCGAGATAGGCTTCATCAAGCAGCGCCTTCACCGGCACCGCCACATGATCGGGATCACCGAGATAAGTTGCCCGGTCCGCATAGGCCCGCCGCATCGCTTCCGCCAAAAGATGAAAATGCCGCGCCGAGCCATAGCCCGCATCGGCGATGTCGAAACCCTCCAGCATCTTCAGGATCTGGATGATGTGGATGCCGCCGGAACTGGGCGGCGACATCGAAACCACTTCGTGACCGCGATAGCTTCCCCGTACAGGTTCGCGCAGTTTCGGCGCATAGGCCGCGAGATCGTCAGCGGTCATGACCCCGCCCGCCGCGCGCACCGAGGATGCGATCTGTTCAGCGATCGCACCGCTGTAAAATCCTGTCAGCCCGTCACGGGCAATCACGCGAAGCGTGTTGGCGAGATCGCGCTGGACCAGGATATCGCCCGTCCGCGGGGCCTCACCCCGACCGCCATAAAAAATCGCGTTCGTTGCCTCGTACTTGCCGATCCTTTCGCGCGCGCTTCCAAGCGACATCGCCAGATCGTCGCTGACGCGAATGCCCTGCTCCGCCAGCCGGATCGCGGGCGCGATCAGCTCGGCCAGTGTGAAGGTTCCCGATCCGTATTTCTCATGCGCAAGCGCAAGACCCGCAACGGTTCCGGGAACGCCCGTGCCGAGCCCGCTGTTACGGGACAAATCGGGGTCGGCCTTGCCGTCGGGTCCAAGATACATGTCGCGTGTCGCCGCAGCCGGTGCGGTTTCGCGGTAGTCGATGGCAATTGTCTCGCCCGTTCCGGCAAGATGTACGAGCATGAACCCGCCGCCACCAAGATTGCCAGCCCGAGGCAGCGTCACCGCGAGCGCGAAACCGGTTGCAACGGCGGCATCCACCGCGTTTCCACCCTGCTTCAGGATCGAAACGCCGATCTCGCTCGCCAGCGCCTCCTGGCTCGCGACCATGCCATTGCGCGCGTAAACGGGATGGAAGCGCTCGTTGCCGGTGATGATCGGCAGGACATCGGCGTGAGCCGGCACGGCAATAAAGCCGGTGAACATCACAAAGCCCAGCAGCACGGCGCAAATTGCCCGCGCGCGGCGAACCGCAATGATCATTCATAGGCCTCCCTGACTATGCGCTGCGAGAGAAACTAGCGCGGCAGCGCGCGAATCCAAAAGGGCGGCCGACTGGCCGCCATTGATCATTCGCCTTCAGGAGGAAAGGCGCAAATTACGAATCTCGGCCGCGATCGCCTCGAACGCGTCTTTCAGGGCCGTTCCGGTCGTCGCGTTGAAATAATAATCCTTTGAGGTGGCGCATTTTTTCAGCAGGTTCTGCGCCGCCCACGGCGCCTGGAAGGCCACGGTGTAGATGATGACGCCCTCATTCCGCGCCTGTTTGCAGACCTTCTTCGCCTGGCTGGACGAATTGCCATTCCCGTTGACGTACCACGTGTTGAACTCACCGTCCGTCATGACGACCAGGACCTTGATCAGGTCCTTGGTGCCATAGGCGGCGGGCTTGCTCGCCGCAGGCCAGATTCCGTTCCAGTCCGGCGAAAGCATGTACCAGCCCCATCCGATACCGATATGGCCCGCCGTGGCTCCGCTGGCGCTATACTTGTTGATCTCGGACGTCAGCTCGCCGCGATCGCCGGTGAGAGGCGTAATGGTGGCGGACGGGCATGACCACGTCGCCGGAAACTGGGCGGCTGACGGCGGCGTGTCGTCGAAATCGCCCGCGCCGTCGCGCTCGGTTACGCATTTCCTGGATGCATCGCCTGTCACCTGCTTCGCGTAAGAACCGGTATTGACGGAATTGCTGTAGGGCGCCAGAGCGATGCGCACCTTGCCTTTGGCGGAACCGTTTGCCGGAATCAGGATGTTGACCAGATCTTTCGCCGCCGATTTGAGATCGGAAATCTTCGACCCGCCCATCGAACCGGTGACATCGAGCACCATGGCAAGTTCGACCGTCAGCGTGTTGTAATTGACCGAGGCGTTCGCACCGATCCCAATGCTGGATATCCCCAGAATGCCGCCGAACGCCGTTTCGGTATCGCCCTTGACCTCGGCCTCGATGCGGCCCGTGGACGGATCCACCTTGGTCGTAACCGACTTGATTTTCGTTTCCGACAGCGAGGTTTGGGCAATCAGTTCATTGAAGACATCCTGGACGCGGTCGGGCGCATCCTTTTCGCTGATCGCGCCAATGGACAGATCGCGGCCCACGGCCAGAAGCGCCGCGTCCAGTGTCGACACCGCGACAGCACGCTGCCTGGAGGCGTTTCCGTAATCGAAGGCGATACCGACAACCAGCGCCAGAACGGGCAGCAAAAGCGCAAAAAGAATGACCGTTGCCGCGCCTTCATCACGTCCGAACCGCAGGAACTGCGCTTTCCCGCCACGTGATCCGCCAGACCATTTCATCTGCATGCCTCATACGCCGCATATCCGGACCCGATGCCCCGAATTGCCTCTGCGGCACATGAGGAATTGCGCCAGCGCGGAAACATTGTCCAACCACGAATCGCCGCTGGGTTAGCGATTCGTAACTGCGTTCCCGCAGCGCTCCGGAATGAGGTTTTGAATGAAGCTTCGCGTTATTCCGTTCACGAAGCGGTAACCTTCGTTAGCAAAGTGTAAATATCCGCCACGAAATAATATTTCGCATTTTATCGATATTCGGGCGTTCAAAAATCGGTCGCGATCCCGCCGACCTCCCAATCGCCATAGCGCACCGGCTCCGGGCCGTCGCGGCCATTGATCTCCGGCTCCGCGGGCTTTGCCGCTTTGTCACGCGCATTGCGCCGCGCGTCAGCCTCCGCCTTCGCACGCTCCGCCGCGTCCGCGATGCGTTTTGTCTTTGCGTCTTCGCCGCTCATTTCAGGTATCCGGATATTGGAATGCGTCTTGCCTGAAACCATATATCGCGCAGTGGAGTTTTCAAACCGGACCGGTCGTGCCCCACTCTACCCCCGCGGTCCGGATCACGGAGCTGACGCATGAACTATTTCAAGACCGGCCTGCTTCTGGCCGCCATGACAGGCCTCTTCATGGCCATCGGCGCATTGCTTGGTGGTCAGCAGGGCATGGTGATCGCGTTCCTCGTGGCGCTCGCCATGAACGCCTTCAGCTACTGGAACGCCGACAAGATGGTGCTGCGCATGCATGGCGCCCGCGAGGTCGATGCGCGTTCGGCGCCTGAACTGTACGACATGATCGCGCAACTCGCCCGCAACGCGGACCTGCCGATGCCGAAGGTCTACATCATCGACAATCCGCAGCCGAACGCCTTCGCAACCGGGCGAAACCCGGAAAACGCCGCCGTCGCCGCAACCACCGGTATCCTCCGGACGCTGAGCCGCGAGGAACTTGCCGGCGTCATGGCGCACGAACTGGCGCATGTGAAGAATCGTGACACGCTGATCATGACCATCACCGCGACCATTGCGGGCGCGATCTCGATGCTGGCGAATTTCGCCATGTTTTTCGGCGGCAACCGCAACAACAACGGCGGCATCGGCATCATCGGCACGCTGGCGCTCATGATCCTCGCCCCGATGGGCGCTGCGATCGTGCAGATGGCGATCAGCCGGACGCGCGAATATGCGGCCGACAAGATGGGCGCGATGATCTGCGGCAACCCGGTCTGGCTGGCGTCGGCCCTTGAAAAGATCTCCGGCGCCGCGCACCGCATCCCCAACGAGACCGCGGAGCGCAATCCCGCAACCGCGCACATGTTCATCATCAACCCGCTGTCGGGCCAGCGCATGGACAATCTGTTCTCCACCCATCCCAACACGGAAAACCGTATCCGTGCCCTGATGCAGATGGCGCAGGAAATGGGAGCCGCCTCGCAGCCTGAACCCACAGGCCACGACGGCCCGTGGTCGCAACCCACACGCGCAAATCGCGGCCCGTGGGGTTGAGCCCGTTTCAGGGATTGACCTTGGACGTGAGATAGGCTGGTTTGCGCGGCTCCCAGCAATTGGAACCAGCCTGTCTTGACCAATCCTCGCCGACCCCGGCCCTACAAACCCAAACAGACACCGGGACTTGCCGTCCGCCACATCGCAGCCGAAGTGATCCATGGCGTTCTGCGCCAGGGCAAACCGTTCGATGCAACGCTGGAAGGCGAGGAAGCGCATGCTGTTCTGAAGCATCTCAATGCCCGCGATCGCGGGCTGGCGACCATGCTGTGCCAGACCGCATTGCGGCAGCTTGGCCTGCTGCGTGCGGTTCTCGCGCGCCGCATGGATAAGCCGCTGCAAAAGCGCGCCGGCAAAGCGGAAGCCATCCTTCTGGTTGGCGCCGCGCAAATTCTGTTTCTCGACGTGCCCTCCCATGCCGCCGTCGACCTTGCGGTCCAGGACGCTGCCGCCGACCGTGACGCACGCCATTTCCGCGGCCTCGTAAACGCCGTTCTGCGGGCCATCGCGGCGGATCCGCAGGCCGCCATGAACGGCATAGATTCCATAGCCGCCAATACGCCTGACTGGCTCGCGGCCCGCTGGGTTAATCAATACGGAGCCGAAACGGCATCCGCCATCATGGCCGCTCACGCCGGCATTCCGGCAATCGATCTCAGCGTGAAAACCGATCCTGAAGGCTGGGCACGCAAACTGGACGCAACCGCACTTGCCAATGGTTCGGTTCGTCTGGCCGAGGCTCGTGGCAGCATCGACAAGTTCGAAGGCTACGCCGAAGGCGCATGGTGGGTGCAGGATGCGGCGGCATCGCTACCCGCACGGCTTTTGGGCGATGTGTCCGGCCTACATGTCGCCGATCTCGCCGCGGCTCCCGGTGGCAAGACGGCGCAGCTCGCATCCGCAGGCGCCAACGTCACCGCCGTTGACCGCTCGCCGCATCGGCTGGAACGGCTGAAGCAAAACCTGTCGCGGCTCGGCCTGACAGCGGAAACGATTGCGGCCGAGATAAGCAAGTGGCAGCCGAAAAAGAACTTCGACGCCATCCTGCTCGATGCGCCATGTTCGGCGACCGGCACGATACGCCGCCACCCCGACATTTCCTGGCTAAGGCGAAAGGACGATTTCGCCGCCATGCACGCGGTTCAGGTCGAACTCCTTTGCAGGGCCGCTGAATGGCTGAAACCCGGTGGGCGCATGGTCTACGCAACCTGCTCGCTGGAGCGCGAGGAAGGCGGGGATGTGATTTCCGCGGCACTCGGGGCCGGCGCGCCGCTGCGCGTCGATCCGGTGTCGCAATCGGAAATTCCCGGCATTGCAGCTGCCATTACGCCTGATGGCTTCCTGCGCACCCGCCCGGACCTGGACATCTCCAGCATATCCGGCGAAGCAATGGCGGGAATGGACGGGTTTTTTGCCGCGCGGCTTATCCGCTCCTGAATTGCTTTCCCGGTCATGGAATGCGATGGCTTTTCAGGGTAAAGGCGCGATCGAATGAGGAGCAGCAGTCGCGTGTTAGGGGCCAGACTGCGACAGGCTATGCCATCGGGGATTCCCGCCGGGCGCATGTTGCCGCTTGCATGGGCGGCGGCGCGTCATGAGCTTTGGCGCGCGCGCTGCCGGCTGTTGCGTTCTTCCGCCGCCGCGTCCCTGCTCGGCAAATCAACCGGGCGCTTGCGCATCGCGCCTCCGGACATCCGCTCCGCCGACAGGGCCATCGCCCACGATATCTGCGGCGGCTATTTCCTCATCGCCGGCCATGCGGTCACGGTTTCATCCGGTCAGTCCCCCTTCACAATCCAGGATGCGCATCCCGACTGGCGCTCGGGCCTGCATGCCTTCGCCTGGCTGCGTCACCTCCGGATTGCCCAGGACGAAACCTCCGCGCAGCGCGCCAGGGATCTGATCGTCGAGTGGGCCGCAACCAATACGGCTTCCGACCCGCTGGCTTGGTCGGTCGAGACCACCGCGCGGCGCGTCATCTCGTGGCTCAGCCACGCGCCGATGTTCCTGGATGGGGTTTCCACCGAACAGCACGCGCAGTTCATCCGCAGCCTGACGGCGCAGGTCGCGTTGCTGGAACATGCCCTGTTCGGCGGCCCCGCCGGCAAGCCCCGTCTCCAGGCCGCGATCGCCGTGACCATGGCCACCCTTTGCCTTGGCGCGAAATCGTCCCGCATCGACAAGGCGGGCCGGCGGCTTGGCGCGGAGATAGACCGGCAGGTCTATGGCGATGGCGGGCATATCAGCCGCGACCCCTCCGCCGTCGCCGATCTGCTGCTGGATATCCTGCCCCTGCGCCAGACCTATCTTGCAACCTCGATCGATCCGCCTGCCCGGCTGATGAACGCCATCGAGCGCATGATGCCGATGGTGCGCTTCTTCCGCCACCGCGACGGTACCTTGGCCCATTTCAACGGCACCGGCGCCAGCTCCACCGCCGATCTCGCAACCCTGCTCGCCTATGACGACGCGCACGGCGAACCGCTGCGCAGCGCGCCGCATTCCGGCTATGAACGCCTGACCGGACTGGGCGCGACGATCATCCTCGATACGGGCCGCGCCCCGCCGGCGGAATTGAGCGGCCACGCCCATGCCGGAACCCTCGCGTTTGAATTCTCCACGCACTCCGGGCATCTCATCGTCAATTGCGGCGCCAATCACAGGCTCGGCTCGCGCTGGGCCGAGGTATGCCGCAGTACGGCCGCCCACTCGACCGCGACGTTGAACGATTCATCCTCCGCCCGCTTTGCCCACGCCGGCTGGATCACGGACCGCTTCGGCCGCGTCATTCTCGAAGGTCCGGGCAGGGTCCGCACCGAGCGGGCGGACACATCGCAAACCCATTCGATCTCCGCCCGTCACGACGGCTATGTCGCGCGTTTCGGCACCGTCCATCAGCGCAAGCTGATCCTGGCGGCGGACGGCACGCGGCTGGATGGAGAGGACAGCTTCCTGGCGCACGGCAACGCGGAAGAAGCAGCCGGCGGGCGATTCGCCATCCGCTTTCACCTGCACCCCGCCGTTGAGGTGACAACCACGCAGGTCGGCGGCCTGCAGCTTCGCGTCGGCAACCGCGAGGTCTGGGGTGTCTTTGCCGACGGTGCGGTCATCACCCTGGAAGACAGCATTTTCGTCAACGGTCCCGAAGCGCCGCGCAAGACCAAGCAGATCGTGCTCAGCGGCTCTTGTCACGAGCATCCGTCCGTACACTGGTCGTTCATCCGCTCGGACCATCGCCCGCCCGCACCGCTACCCGGGGACGGCGCATCCTGACGTTTTGTGGAAAATCATGACTGTATCCGCCAAACGGCTGATGATTCGATTGCATTGCGGCGCTAAGAGTTGCTTGCGAACTCCCGCGCCGTAGACCAAAGCTGCGAAGGCCAAAATGAGCGACATCATCAAGATTACCCGTGCCCTGATTTCGGTTTCCGACAAGACAGGCCTGACAGAATTTGCATCTGGGCTGGCAAAGGCCGGGGCGGAGATCGTTTCGACGGGAGGCACGTCCCGCGCCATCGCCGAAAGCGGAACGCCTGTCCGCGACGTTGCCGACATCACCGGCTTTCCCGAAATGCTCGACGGCCGGGTCAAGACGCTTCATCCCGGCGTCCATGGCGGCATCCTTGCCGACCGCGCAAAACCCGGGCACATGCAGGCGATCAGGGATCATGACATCGGGCCGATCGATCTGGTCTGCGTGAACCTCTATCCCTTCGAAAGCACGATCGAAGGCGGGGCCGATTTCACGACCGCAATCGAGAACATCGACATCGGCGGCCCGGCCATGCTTCCCGCCGCGGCCAAGAATCACGCCTGGGTGACGCTCGTGACCGCTGTCGCCGATTACGAGGCGC
>JAGRLC010000165.1 GCA_020441995.1 Rhodobiaceae bacterium | reverse complement strand
CGCGGCATGATCCGCCAGCACCAGTTCTCCAAGGTCGAACTGGTGTCGATCACACGCCCCGAAGAGTCCATTGCCGAGCTGGAGCGCATGCGCGAATGCGCCGAGGGCATTCTCAAAGGCCTCGGGCTGCATTACCGCGTAGTGACGCTGTGTACCGGCGACATGGGCTTTGGCGCGCGCAAGACCTATGACATCGAGGTCTGGCTGCCGGGGCAGGACGCTTACCGTGAGATTTCAAGCTGCTCGGTCTGCGGCGACTTCCAGGCCCGCCGCATGGGCGCGCGCTACCGGCCGAAGGATTCCAAGAAACCGGCCTATGTGCACACGCTCAACGGCTCCGGCCTTGCCGTCGGGCGCACACTGATCGCTGTGCTTGAAAATTACCAGAACGAGGATGGCAGCGTCACGATACCCGACGCGCTTCTGCCGTATATGGGCGGCCTGAAAACCATCACCGCTTCTTGAAACAGAAAAACCGGGCAGGGCGCATGCGTATTCTGATTACCAATGACGACGGCATTCATGCGCCGGGTCTGAATTCGCTTGAGAAAATCGCGGGTGAGTTATCCGACGACGTGTGGGTGGTCGCGCCTGAATTCGACCAGAGCGGCGTTTCCCACTCGCTGTCGCTGAACGATCCGATGCGGCTGCGCGAGATCGGCCCGCGCCGTTTCGCGGTGAAAGGCACGCCGACCGATTGCGTCATCATGGGGGTGCGCCATCTGCTCGACACAAAGCCCGATCTTGTGCTGTCCGGCGTCAACCGCGGCCAGAACCTCGCCGAGGACGTGAAATATTCCGGCACCATCGCGGGCGCCTTCGAGGGCGCCATTCTCGGCATTCCGGCCATGGCGCTCAGCCAGGCTTATGGCTTCGGCAAGGACCGGAAAATTGATTACGCCTGTTGCGAGGCCCATGGCGCGCGCATCGTGAAGACGTGCCTTGAGACAGGGCTGCCGCTCGACTGTGTCGCGAACATCAATTTCCCCGATTGCGCCCCCGATGACGTGAAGGGCGTGGAGATTTCCCGCCAGGGCCGCCGCGACCAGAACCTGCTGCATATCGATGCGCGCCATGACGGGCGCGGCAACCCCTATTACTGGCTCGCATTCGAGCGTCACCGCTCCAATCCCGCGCCCGGAACAGACCTTCACGCGATCTACAATGGCTATATCTCGGTGACGCCGCTGAAGCTTGACATGACGGATGCCGAGACTCTTCAAAGCCTTGTGGATAAGTTTTAGAACCACGTCTCACAAATTTACCTAGAATGCTTTCGTCTCAAGGTCATGACCTAGCGCGCGCAGAAAGCACGGTTATCCTGCCACCCATGGCAAATCCCGGCGAAACAGCTTCCGAACCGGCAAGAGCGAGCCATGTGGCCCGCGCGGAACTGGTTATGCGCCTGCGGGCGCAGGGGATAAGCGACGTCCGGCTGCTCGCGGCCATCGAACAGGTCCCCCGCGACATGTTCCTGCCAAGGCGCTACGCGGCGTTTGCCTATTCCGACCGGCTTATTCCGATCCCTTGCGGGCAGACGGCTTCAAGTGTGCAGGAAGCCGCCGATCTGGCTTTGGCGGCCCGCATCAGGCCGGAGCACAGGGTGCTGGAGGTCGGCACCGGCAGCGGCTACCTGACGGCGATCCTTGCGCGCATGGCCGCACAGGTCTTCAGCGTCGAGCGCTACAGGCGGCTGGTGGATGCCGCCACCGAGCGCCTGCTCGACCTTGATTGCCACAATGTGCTCCTCGCTCATGCGGACGGGTTTCTGGGCCTGTCGGAATATGCGCCGTTCGACCGCATCATTGTTGGCGGTTCCTGCGAGAAGGTCCCCGAACACCTCGTGGATCAGTTGACCGAGGACGGCGAGATGATTCTGCCGCTGGGGCCGGCCGGAGCGCCGCAGAAACTGGTACGTATCGTGCGCGGCGGTGAAAACAATTCGCGCGAGGAAATCGGCTCCATTCGCATCGCGCCATTGGTGAAAGGGCGGTCGCGGCAAATTTAATTGCCGCCTTAAGGGCTTGTTTACGGCGTTGAGGTTAACTCAGAAGCGTCTTTTGTAGCGTTTCTTATGTGAGTGAACCGATGCGTAGCGTATTTTCGGAACGGGCTGTCTCTGCGTCTTTGAAGCTGACAGCCGCAACGGCCATGGCCCTTGCCCTTGCTGCCTGCAGCACCGACACGACCCGGTTCAGTCAGCCGATGTTCTCTTCGTCGAATGACTATACCGGATCGATCACGCCCAAGCAGGGTGTGGGGTACGGCGGTGTAAACCCTGAAAGAGGAGGCGCCTCGCAGCCTGTTATCCAGCAGGCCCCGCTAGCGGCTCCCGGTTCCTATCCTTCCCAGCCATATCCATCGCAGCCCTATCCGCAGGGTCAGGCTTCGTATACGCCGCCGCAGCAGAGCTACCCGCAGCAGGGCGGATACACGCCGCCGTCCTACGACGGCAGCTATAACGATGGATCTCCCGGTTCCGTTTCCTCGATCGGTACGACGGCCAAGCCCGGCACCCATGTGACTGTTGAGCAGGGCGAAACGCTCTACTCGATTTCGCGCCGCTACGGCGTGCCGGTCAATGCGCTGATGCAGGCCAACGGCATTTCCGATCCCACGCAGGTGCGTGTCGGTCAGCGCCTCACGGTTCCGACCTATTCCGCTTCGCGTTCGGGCTGGGTGACCGGACCGCAGCCCGCCGGCGCAACGCCCGCGCCGCAGCCCGTTGCCATGACACCGGCTCCGAAGCCGCGTCAGACATCCAATGTTGCGACGGCAACCAAGGTTGACCGTCAGCCACCAGCGGCGGCCGCGCCCACATCGTCAGGCGGCACGCATACCGTTGCAACCGGTGAGACGCTTTACTCGATCTCGCGGCGCTATGGCGTCACGGTTGAAGCGCTCTCCGCGCAGAATGGTATTTCGTCGCCGTCACAGCTTCGCGTTGGCCAGCGCCTCAGCATTCCCGGCGCCGGTTCCACCGCTGCCGTGATCAGCACCAAGCCGCAGCAGGTTGCGGTGCGCACGCAGTCTCCCGAGCCCGTGCAGCAATACGCGGCTCAGCCCGAGCCCGAGCCGCAGGTGGTTGCCGACGACAAGCCGATCAATACGGCCTCGATCCCGGCGCCGCAGGCAATCAACGAAGGCTTCCGCTGGCCGGCCCGTGGCCGTGTGATCAGCGCCTTCGGAGAGGCCAACCAGGGCTCGACCAACGAAGGTATCAATATCGCGGTTCCGGAGGGAACCTCGGTGCGCGCGGCGGAAAACGGTGTCGTGATCTATGCCGGCTCCGAGCTTGAAGGCCTGGGTAACCTGGTTCTGGTCCGCCATGCCGACAACTGGGTGACCGCTTACGCTCATAACCGCGACGTCCGGGTGAACCGTGGCGACAAGGTTTCGCGCGGCCAGATCATCGCCACCGCCGGGCAGACCGGCAAGGTGACATCGCCGCAGCTTCACTTCGAATTGCGCAAAGGGTCGAAGCCTGTCGATCCGCTGCGCTATCTGTCCGCCCTCTAGAGGCCATAGAGGGCCGGGGCCGGCTCAATACAAAGAGCCAACGGGGGATACCGCGCGATCCTGACCTCCATCA
>JAGRLC010000164.1 GCA_020441995.1 Rhodobiaceae bacterium | reverse complement strand
ATCACGGCTCCGGCCTGATGACCGGTTCGCTGACGGGGCTTGAACTATTCCACAAGAAGTTCGACCTGCCGTTAGCCCAAGTCATTCATACCGAGGCGCCGTATTATTTCCGACGCCCCGACCTTGCCATGAGCGAGGCGGATTTCGTCGCTCACTGTGTGAGTGAACTGGAAGCGCTGATCGAACGCGAAGGCGCGGACACGATCGCTGCCTTCATCGGCGAGCCGGCGCTTGGCACCGGCGGCCTTGTACCGCCGCCTGCCGGGTACTGGCCCGCTATCCAGAAGGTGCTCGACAAGCACGACATCCTGCTCATCGCAGACGAGGTGGTCACCGGCTTCGGGCGGCTCGGCTCCATGTTCGGCTCGGACCACTACGGCATGAAGCCCGACATTATCACCATCGCCAAGGGGCTGACTTCGGCCTATGCGCCGCTGTCGGGCTCCATCGTCGGCGACAAGGTCTGGAAGGTTCTGGAACAGGGCACCGACGAACTCGGCCCCATCGGCCACGGCTGGACCTATTCGGCGCACCCGATCGGCGCTGCCGCCGGTGTCGCCAACCTGAAGCTGATCGACGAACTCGGCCTCGTCGCCAATGCGGGTTCCACCGGCGCTTACCTGAAGAAGGCGCTGAGCGAAGCTGTTGGCGGGCATGCCCGTGTCGGCGACGTGCGCGGCGAAGGTCTGCTTTGTGCGGTTGAATTCGTCGAGGACAAGGGCAGCCGCACCTTCCTCGATCCGGCGAAGAAGACCGGACCTGCCGTTGCCGCAGCGCTGCTCAAGCGCGGCGTCATCGCACGCGCCATGCCGCAGGGCGACATCATCGGCTTCGCGCCGCCGCTGTGCATCACGCCCGCAGAATGCGATCTCGTCGTCGAGGCGATGGCGGGCGCTGTAAAGGAAGTGCTGAGCTAATTATCCGAGTTGCTGGGCGGCGGGGACACTATCCCGTCGCGCAGCAGTTCGGACTCCGTTCGCCCCGCACGGGCACGATAGCTCGGCAAGGTCCAGCCGAAGACCAGCGCCCCGCCGCGAATGACGAAAGCAAACGCCATCGCCAGCAATGCCGACACGCCGGAGGGGGCGCCAGCGGTATCGGCGATCGTGTAAAGCGCGGCTCCCGCCGCCGCCGCCGAGACATAGATCTCCGGGCGCAACAAAACCGACTTCTCACCCGCGAGGATGTCCCTGAGGATGCCGCCGAAGGTTGCGGTTGCCATGCCCGTGACAATGGCAATCGCCGACGAGCCGGTGGCATTCAGACCAACCGCAGCGCCCATTGCGCAGAACGCGGCAAGCCCCACGGCATCGAGCCACAGCAGGATGCGATAGCGGCTTTCCATCATGTGGGCGGTGAAATAGAGCAGCACGGCCGTTGCCGCGCAGACCAGCAGATATGCCGGTTCACTGACCCAGAAAACCGGTGTCCGCCCGAGAACAAGATCACGGAAAGTGCCGCCGCCAACACCGGTTGCACAGGCCAGGAACATGAAACCGACAATATCGAGCTGCTTGCGGGAGGCGGCCAGCGCACCTGTTGCGGCAAACACGGACACGCCGGCAAAATCCAGCAATATCAACACGTTCATATGGCCATAAACTCCCCTGCCCCTGTTATTTTTCGTGATCATAGCGTCGGGAACCCAATGCCGCCATTTTCGTTATTCAGATTAGGTTCATCTTCGATATTGCACGACTACGCATTGTTTCGCCGCAGCAGATCGTGGCGGAAAACCGAGACAGGAGGCTCAAATGCGCACATTTTTCATGGCGATTGCCGCAGCCCTACTGATCGGATTGGCCATGCCCTCTGGCGCACACGCTGCCGCGGGCGACCATGATCAGTCTCCGGGAAGCCAGCTCTACAACGGCGGCAAATACTACAAGGCCCACGGTAACCACCGGTATCGCAAGCACCGGCGCCACCGGCGTAATGGAATCTATTTCTATTACAGCCCGTCGCCGCGCTACTATTACGCACCGCGCCCACGCCGCTACTACAACCCGCGCCCGCGCGCACGCCGGGGTTCTTGCGCATATTGGTCTGACCGCTGCGCAGCGAACTGGGGCTATGGCGGCCCGGACTATCGCGGCTGCATGAAGTATTACGGCTGCCGCTAGGCGCTGTCTTAAGCTTGTGATGGATGATGTTCTGACCCGCGCCAAAAGCGCGGGTCAGGCTTTTTAGGCGCGTGGCCCATAGGCCAGACGGTAGGACAGCGCCACGCCGCCTGCTCCGCCAAGGATATTGCCCAAGGTCACGAAGACGAGATTGTGGGCAAATCCGCCAAAACCGACTGCCGCTCCCGCAAACATGCCCTGCGGGATGAGGTACATGTTGGCAACGGAGTGTTCGAACCCGAGCAGGACAAATCCCGCGATCGGCCAGATAATCGCCAGGATCTTGCCGGTGACCGTACGCGCTGCAATCGTCAGCCAGACGGCAAGGCACACAAGCGTGTTGCACAATGCGCCGCGCATGAAGGCCTGCAAGGGCGACAGGTGAGCCTTGCCCTCGGCGATTGCGACAGCGGTTTACCCGGCAGCACCATCGAGTATGCCGGTCATGGCCATGGCGGCGGCAATGGCAATCGAGCCGATGAAATTTCCCAGATAGACAATCGCCCAGTTCCGGCCGAGCTGGCCCGGCGAAATCTTCCCGTCAACAGCGGCCATCACCATCAGCGCGTTGCCGGTGAACAGTTCCGCCCCGCCGACAATGACGAGGATGAGGCCAAGCGAGAAAACCACACCGCCGAGGAAACGCGCCGGCCCGTAGCCTGCATCCACGCCTGTCATAACCATCGTGTAGGCGGCAGCCCCCAGAGCAATGAAGGCGCCGGCAAGCGCCGCCAGCGTCAGCATGCGCACGAAGCTCAGGTTCGCCTTGGCGACGCCGGCGGCTTCTACCAGATCGGCGATTTCGGCAGGCTTGTAGGCATCAAGTCCGGTTGGATTGATTTCACTCATTGGCGCCCCTTCCGCTGCCTTTTCATAGCAGGGAGCATTGCCACCGCGATGACAGAGGTCAACTTCGGGGATTTCCGCGAGGAGCCGGCACGGCGAGCGCCGCTCAGATGTCCTCAAGACCGAGGGTGAAGAGCCGCCCGAACTGCGGCAGGCGGTCATCGATCCCGGCAAGGCGCAGCAGGTGCCAGGCAATCGCATGGTTGCTCGACGTCACGGGCAGACCGGTCTTCTTCTCCAGTTCGGCCACCGCCTCGACCAGCCGAACGCTGGTACAGGACACGAAGATCGCGTCGACGCCGCCCGTTGCGGCGAGAGCCTCGGAGGCTTGCGCGATTGATTTCGGAGAAATCCGCGCAACGACATTGTCATTGGGTTCCTTGAACGAGCCCATGACGGGGACCTCGAAACCACCGTTCTCGAAATAACTGCGGATGCCCTCGTTGACGACATCCGAATAGGGCGTGAGCACGGCGATGCGCTTTGCGCCAAGGGCCGCGAATGCACTGAAGGCCGCCGTGACCGGGTTGGTTGCGGCCGCTTCCGGATGGGACTGCTGGAGAAGTGTGCTGACCCGGTCACGCCCGATCACCATGGACGCCGAGGTGCAACCGTAGCCGATCGCATCGAACGGCATGCCCGGCAGCAGCAGGTTGGCGGTCGGCACGATCCGCGCTTCCATTGCCTTCAAGGTCTGCGGATTGATTTCGGGGTCGTTCTCTATGCGCGCATGATAGAGCGCGACACCCGGCGTATGCGCCAGAATGAGCCCGCACTCGTATTCGACGGTGTGGTCGCTGGCGAGCACCACGAGCCCAAGCCGGGCGCGCGCGGCGATACCCTCGTCGGCTTCATAATCGAACTTCAGAATCTCACGCACCGGCTTTTCCAGAACGCTCATCGCTCCCGCCTCGCTGATTGACCGCAATATTATTGCAGCGTAAGGCCCGTCATGTCGATCTCCGGCTTTCGCCCGGCCACGAGGTCGCGGGTTATGCGCGCCGAACCGCAAGCCATGGTCCAGCCGATATGGCCATGCCCGGTGTTGAGGTAAAGGTTGGAGTATCCGGCCTTGCCGAGATAGGGCGCGCCATGCGGCGTCATGGGTCTGAGGCCCGCCCAGTAGTCGGGTCTGGAATAGTCGGCACCGGTTGGCAGCAATTCCCGGATCTTGCGCGTCATGACAGCAAAATCGGACGGTTTGTGGCTGTCGTCATAACCGGAAAACTCCGCCGTTGCCGTGACGCGCAGCCGGTCGCCGAGGCGCGAATAGGCAATCAGATTGTCCTCGTCGACCGCGCCGACGCTGGGGGCGAGGTTGCTGCCGGCGATGCCGAACGTGATCGAATAGCCCTTCACCGGATAAATCGGCAGGTTGACCCCCACCGCCTTTGCGACATGCGGACTGTAGATGCCCATTGCCAGAACGTAGGCGTCGGCTTCCATCCTGCCGGAACTGGTGAGAACGCCGGTGATACGATCCCCCTCGTAGTCGAAGCCTTCAACCGTGACACCGGTCTTCAGCGTACCGCCGCGCTCGGCGAACAGGTGTGCCATCTCGCGGGTGAACTTGTGCGCGTCGCCCATGCCGTCGGTCTTTGCGTAGATCCCGCCGGCGATCTTCTCCTTGGCGGGCGCAAGGGCGGGATCGAGGGCCGCGACCTGATCCCGGTCGAGAATGTCCATCTCCTGACCAAGGTCGCGCAGGATCTGCATGTGGGCGATGCCTCTGTCGAGGGTCTGCTGGGTGCGGTGGAAAAACAGCAGCCCGTTATCGCTGCCGTCATAGGCAATTTTGCCGGATGCGGTGATGTCATGCATCACGGCACGCGAATAGGTACACAGCCGGTGTTTGTGCTGAGTATTGATACGGGCGCGCTCGGCGGTGCATTCGCGCAGGAATTTCATCGTCCAGCCCCAGAGCGCCGGGCTCAGGCTTGGACGGAACCGGAATGCCTGATCGTTGCGCCAAAGCGACTTGAGCAGAATCTTCGGCGCCTTGGGCGAGGCCCAGGCAAAGGCATGGCCCGGCGCCACGAGGCCGGCATTGGCAAAGCTGGTGAACTGGCCGACGCCCGAGTTGCGCTCGACCAGTGTCACCTCATGACCGTCGTCCTGCAATTCGAAAGCGGCTGTCGTTCCGATCACGCCGCCGCCCAGAACGATGACGCGCATTTAACAGCCCCCCGCCTAAAAATTACAAAGCCGCGATGATGCCAATCTCGACGGTGAACTGCGGTGCGGCCAGACGCGGGCTTTCCACGCAGGCGCGCGCAGGCGTGCTGCCGGGCGTGACCCATGCGTCCCAGACCGCATTCATTTCCGCGAAATCGTCCATGCTGCACAGCCAGATCGTCGTGGTCAGAATCTTGGATTTGTCCGTGCCCGCCTCGGCCAGCAACAGATCGATGCGTGCGAGGATATCCTCGGTCTGTTCACGAACCGACTTGCCCGGCGCCTCCAGCGCAACCTGACCCGCAAGATAAACCGTGTCGCCGTGGATCACGGCCTGGCTCATACGCGCGCCGACATCGATACGCCTGATTGTCATTTATTGCCTCCTGCTTTGTTCGTTGGTGATTGCGAGACTATGGCCGCATTACGATATCGGCAACAACGCTCAAGCATATTAGCCAGAACCAAACCGTTGGGTTCGAAACCCATCGGTTGGTTGCGCAAGTCCGCCAACAGGTAGATGATTGTCCCAATCATAAAAAAAATCTGGAGGGAGGACCATGTGCCAGATTTTCGCCGGGCAGAATCCGGAAGACTACGAGCCCCTGACCCGCAGGTTGCGGATTAATGGCCAGAGCACCAGCATCAGGCTCGAACGCTCGTTCTGGGACATCATCGACACAATCGCGGCGGGCGAAGGCATTTCAACACCGGCATTCGTCTCGAAGCTGCATTCCGAAGTGCTCGAACTGAGGGGCGAAGCCAAGAACTTCACCTCGCTGCTGCGCTGCGCCTGCATCGTCTACACGCGCGCGCAGACACAACCGCAAACGATGGTGGCCGCCGAATAACGATTGCGCCGTGTAGTAGATAGCTACTACCACGGCCGCTTTTTGCCTCGGCATACTTCCCTTGAACCTGCAACAAGCAGGAAACAAGGGAGGACATCTTGGCCAAGGCCATACACGCGATGATTCGCGTGCTCGATGAAGCGCGCTCACTCGACTTTTACCAGACCGCATTCGGACTAGGCATTGCCGACCGGCTCGATTTCGACGACTTCACGCTCGTCTATCTGCGCAACGATGAAGCCGATTTCGAACTCGAACTGACGATCAACAAGGGCCGTACAGAGGCCTATGATCTCGGCGATGGCTACGGCCATATGGCGTTCTGCGTCGATGATCTCGATGCGGAACACGCACGCTTCGAAACCGCGGGCCTGTCTCCAAGAAAAATCGTTGAATTCAACCGGGACGGCGCCCTGCTGGCCCGGTTCTTTTTTGTCCAGGACCCGGATGGCTACCAGATCGAGGTGCTTCAGCGCCACGGCCGGTACCGCTGAGACCACAGGCAAACGTCCAGGGAGGAAAACAATGGCCAAAATGGTGGACTACCGGCAGGCATCACGGCGTGACCTGCTGAAGGCAAGTGTGGCGGCGGGCGCGGCCTTTGTCGTCGGCGCCGGCTTTATCGCCGCAAGCGATGCGGCATGGGCAACCGAGACAACCGCGCTGAAGCCCGAAACGATGGCGACCCTCGTCCAGATGG
>JAGRLC010000163.1 GCA_020441995.1 Rhodobiaceae bacterium | reverse complement strand
TCTTGCCGCGCGGATCGGTGAAACGCAGGTCAACGAACTTGACGTCGTTTTCCTTGATCATACTCATTACGGATTTAACGGACATGCTTCACTCCCCTTGAGCATTGTGGTGGCCCATTATTTTAATTACAGGCCGCATTTTGATGACGGCAATGAAGAAATGACGCCAAACCCTAGATAGCGTCAATACCACGCTCGCCTGTTCGGATGCGGATTGCCTCCTCGATATTGGAGATGAAAATCTTGCCGTCGCCGATGCGCCCGGTCTGGGCGGACTGCTGGATGGCTTCGACAGCCTTGTCGATATCGCTATCCTGCAGAACGACTTCGATTTTCACCTTAGGAAGGAAGTCGACAACATATTCCGCACCTCTGTAAAGCTCGGTATGGCCTTTTTGACGGCCAAATCCCTTGGCCTCGGTGACTGTGATGCCTTGAAGGCCGATCTCCTGCAGGGCTTCCTTGACCTCATCCAGCTTGAACGGCTTGATGATCGCCTCGATTTTTTTCATGTGTAGAATTCCTTATTGGTGAGCCGCAGGCAACGGGCCAGCGGCCCCGCACGCCACAAAGCACGACTTATGCCAAGTGAGAATTTGCCGAGTTTCGCAATAGAAAACAGAAAGTTAATTGCCGAACATACCCATCGACGCGAAAACGGGCAATGCAAAATGGTCAAATCGCGGGCAATTGCCCATGATTTATGCAATTCCGAATTACGCGATGGTGGCGCAGCGGTTCCCAAGGTCACGTAACGGCAGTATTCCCGTCGTTTGACGAAAATCTCCGCTGAAAGAGCATAACGCCCATACAATGCGATTTATCGAAAGCGGGGAGGCGCGTTTGGCGAGGTTCGAGGGCAAAGGGTGCGAATTGCTGACCACCGGCGAGATGGGCCGGGCGGATGCGCTGGCCATTTCCGGAGGAGCATCCTTCGATTCAACGTCGGGGCGCGATCTGATGGAGCGGGCGGGCGCTGGTGTCGCGGCGGCGGCTTTGCGGCGTTTTCCCGATACCGGCCATTGGACCGTGCTTTGCGGGCCCGGCAACAATGGTGGCGACGGGTTCGTTGCCGCGCGTCACCTGACTTCGGCGGGAAAACGCGTTTCCCTGGCCTGTCTGGTCCCGGTGGAACGCCTCACGGGGGACGCGGCCTGGGCCGCGCAAACATGGGATGGCGCGGTCCGCTCTTTCGAGGATGTCGAGGTGAAAGAGGGCGGTCTGATCGATGCCGTCTTCGGGGCAGGCCTGTCCCGGCCGCTGGAGGGAGCGGCGTGGGGTACGCTTGAGCGGGTGGCTTCGGTCTGCAACGCCGTGGTCGGCGTCGATGTGCCTTCAGGCGTCGATGGCACCACGGGCTGTGTGCGCGGACATGCGCTGGCATGCGGTCTGACCGTGACCTTTTTCCGCAAGAAGCCGGCGCATTGCCTTTATCCCGCGCGCAGGTTGATGGGCGATGTCGAGGTGATCGATATCGGGATACCGGATGCGGTGCTGGATGAAATCGCGCCGGCGGCTTTCGAAAACCTGATGCCTCTATGGCGCGATGGATGGCGAATGCCTGATCCCGCCGGTCACAAGTACAGGCGCGGCCATGCGGGCGTCGTCAGCGGCGGCTTCGGCAGGAGCGGCGCTGCGCGGCTTGCCGCGCGCGGCGCTTTGCGGGCAGGAGCCGGGCTTGTCAGCGTGCTGTCGCCCGGAGACGCGATGGCCGAGAATGCCGCGCAACTGACCGCGATCATGATCAAGCCCGTCGGGGCCGATAGCGTTGGCGATGCCATCCGGGAGAACCGCATCAATGCGGTGGTTGCCGGGCCGGGGCTTGGAACGGGCAAGGATCAGGCGCGTTTGCTCGAGCGCGCATGCGCTGCCGCGAAACGGTCCGATCTCGGGCTGGTGCTCGATGCCGATGCGCTGACCCTGATCGGCCGGGATACGGATCACTGGTTTGCCCGCTTGCCAAAACGCACGGTGCTGACGCCACATGATGGCGAATTTGCCCGGCTGTTTGAAAAGGGTGAGAGCGCGGGGGAGGCCGTCTCCCGGCTGGAGCGGGCAAGACATGGAGCCGCGACCAGCGGACGCGTGCTCGTTCTGAAAGGCCCCGATACCGTCATCGCAGCGCCTGATGGCCGGGCCGCCATCAACACCAACGCGCCGCCGACGCTCGCGACGGCAGGCTCCGGCGATGTGCTTGCGGGCATCGCCGCCGGCTTGCTGGCCCGGGGAATGGATGCGTTCGATGCCGCCTGTGCCGCGGTATACCTGCACGGCGCGGCGGCGCAGGCCTTCGGGCCGGGGCTGATCGCCGAGGACCTGCCGGAGATGCTGCCGGACGTTTACGCGTACTGCGACCTTTACTGATCTTTTCCGACCAACCCTTTTCCGCTTGCCCAGCCAGCCATTGGCGGGCGTGGTGGAACTGGTTAATCAGGCCGACCATAGTGGTCCAACTTGTTTATTAGTGCATGGTCGGATTACGGCCCATTTGGTAGATGGTTTCCGAAGCTATCAGACAAGTAACCCAGCATCGTGTGAGACGTCTCCTCCATCGTTCGATCAGAAGATGAGGCTCTGTGGAGTAGCGAGTTCGGACTTGTTCCGAGCCGACTGCCGTAAACGGCAGAAATCCGAACCTGCAAGGTTCGCAAGCCTGAACCGGGGCTCGATTGTGCGGCTGGTCGGTCAGAGCCTGTCCCGCACTTGATCCCCGCAGCCGTGCCCGCGAAACCGATCCCACGCACAACGCCTGATGGAGCACATAACTAGCACTCTAAAAGAGCGATCACTTTTTCTGTGCCTGGACCTTGCTGGTCCAACCTTAGGATGATCTTGAGTTTCAGCAAGCGCAATGCCACATCATCGTTGCATTCGCGGTTCGCGCGCAGCGAACGATCGCTATCGAAAAACTTGGGCTGCGCGGTGATAGCCTTATCCTGGATAACGGGGGCGTATGCTGTATCTGCTTATTCTGGTTGTTTTCATGGCGCAGATGCCGGGCAGGGTTCATGTGGCTGAAGAATCTGTGCGCGCGGACAGCAACCTACTCGTTGAAATCTGTACGTTCGACGACCCGCATGAACGGGCGCCTGTTTTTATTACGTCGAGGGAATGTGGACCGGCATGATGGCCACGGCGATTTTAATTGCGAGCAGCCTCTTGGATGACCATCCCCTAGATGAAGTCAATCGAGTTGGTGTCAAAATACTTGGCGTGTGCCCGCCCGATCGGCTCAGGACAACACAAGTGGACGACCTTGTTATCGGGAAGCAGGTTGATAATCCCGCCTACAGGAACATCAACGCCCATGTTCTCATATATAGGTGGATGCGCGATAAATATCCGTGCCGGTAAGCGCCGGGCTGCCGGCGTCCTCACTGTCGAAAGCGAAGGCACGGCCCGTTACTTCGATACCAAAAGGGGGATGAGGAGTTAAGGGTAGAGGCGGATGTTCATGCGTCGTATCCCCCCGACGATACGAAGTGATCTTGGCCACGAGTGTCAGATCCGGGGGCAGATAGCATCACGGCCCCGTTTGAGCGCCCAAACATGACGCGGATGCGGACTTCGTCACGCGCCCTGAACACCGCCCGCGTCCCTTGACTTCACATAACCGTGCACAGCGGCCCGCCAGTCATCCCGCGACGCGTCAAAGCGTGTCCATGTGACCGGGCCGGCACCATGTTCCAGCTGGCTTTGAAGGACCGCGATGTCGGCGTCGGAGGTATCGCCTTTGCGCGCCGATATGCGCTGTTCGAGAACCCCGCGCGGGGCTTCGAGCCAGACGCCCGAGAAGGGGATGCTGAGCGATTTTGCGATCTCCTCCGCCGCCTGGCGGTGTGCGGGATCAAGAAAGGTCGCGTCGAGGATCACGCTGTGGCCCGCGCCCAGAATGGTCCGTGTGCGGGCAAACAATGCGCGGTAGACCGCTTCGCGCGCGGAAGCTTCATATGCTTCGCCGGGCAGGCGCGTCCGGGCTGGAAGGCCGGCCTTGCGCACCGCGTCGCTGGAGACGATCACGGCCCCCGGCGCTGCGCCAAGCCCCGGCGCCAGCTCGCGCGCGAGAACGCTTTTGCCCGTGCCGGAAAAGCCACCCACGGCGATCAGGACCGGTGCGCTATCGGCCAGAAAGCGCCGGGCCTGCGCCAGGTAAAGCCCGATCTCGGCTGCGCTTTCCTCCGGTTTTCCGCGCGCGGCGTCGGTTTGCAGAAGCACCATCGCCCGGATCGCCGCACGCACCGACATGAACATCGGCAGCCCCGCAAGGCCGCCGTCTTCTTCGCCGCGAAAGGCGGTGAGCCAGGCATCGAGAACGCGGCATGCCGCGCGGTCGAGCCCGCGATGGCACAGGTCCATCAGCAGGAAAGCCAGATCGTAGAGCAGGTCGCAGGTGCCGAGCGTCTCGTCGAATTCGAGCGCATCATAGGCCACCGGCTGCCCGTCCATGAGCACAATATTGCGCAGGTGCAGATCGCCATGGGCGCGGCGCACGTGGCCCTCGCTTCCGCGCTTGTCCAGCAGTGGCGCAACGCGCGCCAGCGCAGCCCGCGCCTCTTGCAGCCATTCGGCGGCGTCTCTGGCGGCTTCGGCCTTCGGGAATCCGGAGAAGACCCGTTCCAGCTCATCGATCACCGCGCCCATGAGGGGGGAGCCCGGCTGGCGGTGAACCTTTGCGGCTGCGTGGTAACCCGCCAGCGCCGTGCCGATGGATGCGGCGAGCCTGTCGTCGAGCTCCCCGCGCGCCGCGACCGCGGTCAGTTCGTTTTCTGCTGGAAAGCGGTGCATGCGCAGCACCCAGTCGACCGGCTCTCCGGACCCGCCGAGGGCCAGGGTTCCATCGTCCGCGCGTGTGACGGCCAGGACATCGCGGTAAATTTGCGGCGCCGCCGGCCGGTTAAGCTCAAGCTCGCGGGCGATCATCCTGTGGCGTTTCCCGCGCGTGGACAGGTCCATGTAATCGTATTTGACGGCGCGCTTGAGCTTCAGCGCGGTGCCGCCGCACAGGAAGATAAAGGCCCCGTGCGTTTCCACCACCTTGACGGGGCCTGAGCCCCCGAACGCGGCGGGGGAGGAAAGAAACGCGATTGTCGTGGCTTGGTCCTGCGGCATGCCACCGAGTTTCAGCCGTTTTTGGGCGCGGCGCGTTGATGACCGTCAACATGCGCAACCGGCGTATGGACCCCGGGTCAGCCGGCGGCCGCGATGGCCGCCAGCGTTTTCAAGCCGGGGATTTGTCCCGGTCAGGCACCGGTTCAAGACCTGTATCTGTCAGCCGGTTTCAGACGCCGCCATTGACCTGAGAGACGGGCAGGTGATGCATGGCCGGCCAGTTCTTCTCCGCCTTGGCGAGCGTGCCCGCCTTGTCTTCCTTGTATTTCGCGAAAGCGACGGCGTTCAGGAAGACATAGAGCTTGCCGTCAACAATGTCGGCAAAGCGCGGCGCGGCGTCGAGCTTCTTGCCGATGGCGACGCCGAAGGCGCAGAAGCCACCATATTGCGGCATGTAGCGCTCGGGGTCGGCCTCGAACTGCTTCATCGTCTCGGCGGAAGCGAAGTAATAGGCGACGCCGTCGCGCTCGACGGTGTATTTCGCCTCGCCGGCGGTCACTTTCAGACCGGTCGCCAGCGCCACGGCATCGCCGCCGCGCAGCGCAACGCCGGCGCCGCTCACGGTCGTGCCCGTCGAGACATTGTATTCATCCGCCGCGAAGGCCGGCACGCTGGCCGAAACGAGACTGGCGAAGATCGCCGCGGTGATGGTCTTGCCGATGGTGTTCATGGGTATTCTCCTTTTCATGATGCGTCCTGCCGGACGCGGGTTTGGTGATGCGCCCATCCGGACGCCTTTCTTTGCTGTGCGTCCATCCGGACGCGGGGCGTGCCTGCTTGAGGGGCGCAGGCGGGTGGCCGCCGTGGCCGGCGGTTCCGGTTTCGCGGGGCTTTGCCGCCGCGTTGTCTTGAGGTGTCAGGGGGCGGAGCGCGCCAGCGCCGCCTCCAGTTCGGCGATCCGCGCGTCGCGCTTGGCAATCGCTTCAGCCGCAACCTGGGCATCCACCATCACGGGGATGTGCGACGGGCAGTTGATGTCGAAGGCCTCGACCGTGAACAGGATGGCGCGTTCGGCCCGCGCCCGCGTTTGCGGCTTGAGGCGCGCGATCAGCTCCGGATCGTCCTCGACAACCCTGGCCGTGCCCCAGAACTTCACGCGCGACCGCGTGGCGAAATCGATCAGGAACAGGAAGGCGGCGGGGTTCTCCGACAGGTTGCCAAGCGTGATGTACTGCCGGTTTCCGGCAAGGTCGGCAAAGCCGATCGTCCGCGCGTCCAGAACGCGCAGAAAGCCTGCCGGGCCGCCGCGATGCTGGATGTATGGCTGTCCCGCCCGGCTTGCCGTGCCGAGTAAGGCGCTGTTTCTTTGCGCGATGAAACTTGCGATTTCCGGCGTCAGCTCAGGCGGCCATGGCCGCTTTTGCGTCATGCGTTCGATCGTGTCGCGCGAGCCTCTCGCCGCCTGCGCCTTCTTGACGGCATCGGAGAAGGCGATGTCGCTGAGGGGTGATCTGTCCATTTTTCAAAGCCCGAGATCTTCAAGGCCGGGGTGACCGTCCGGGCGCGGCCCCAGGGGCCAGTGGAAGAGCCGTTCGGCCTCGGCGATCGGCAGGTCGTTGATCGAGGCGACGCGGCGGCGCATCCGCCCGTCATCGGCAAATTCCCAGTTCTCGTTTCCAAGCGAGCGGAACCACTGGCCGCTGTCGTTATGCCACTCGTAGGCGAAGCGCACGGCGATCCTGTTTCCCGACGCGGTCCACAGCGACTTGATCAGCCGGTAGTCCAGTTCGCGGGCCCATTTGCGGCTCAGGAACGCATGGATCTGAGCGTGGCCCTCGATGAACTCGGCGCGGTTGCGCCAGCGGCTGTCGGGGCTGTAGGCGGGCGTGACGCGGTCGGGGTCGCGGCTGTTCCAGGCGTCTTCGGCGGCGCGCACCTTTTGCGCGGCGGTCTCCGCGCTGAAGGGCGGCAGCGGCGGGCGGGCAAGCTCGGTCATCGGTATGTTCCTTTAAGGCTCATGCGGCTTTGAAAGATTGCCCCGGCCGGCGGGCTGGGAGGGGGCAACTGCCGGCCGGGGGCGGGACGGGACGGCGCGGGCTGGGGGAGGCCCTGGCGCGCGTCCCTTGGGGCCTAGTTGGCGGCCCGGATCGCGGCCACGGTCGCGTCGGTGTCGGCGACATGGCTTGCGATCATGCGGAAGTTGGTCAGCGCGCCAGCGCAGCCATCGAGGCCGAAAAGGGCGGGACGGGGCGAGGGCATATGACTTCCTTTCCAAGGTTTACTGATCTGTCAATCTAAGGATGAACAGATCGGTTAACCTTTGGCAAGGGAAAAATGCGTGAAAATGCGTTCGGGCGGCTGGCGCGCGCTATTGAGTGCTGGCTAACGTGCGGTCAACAAAAGGATTTCTTGACCTGGCCTGCGATGAAGAATATTTACAGATCGGTCAATGTGAGGTGCCCGATGAGCAGGAACAAACGCGACGATCTGATTCGCAACGCGCTGAAAATTTTCTACCGCAACGGTTTCAACGCGACGGGGATGGACCTTGTCGCGAAGGAGACGGGCGTCTCCAAGACGTCGATCTACAAGCACTTCCGCACCAAGGACGAGCTCATTCTCGCGGTGCTGCGGCTGCGCGACGAGGACTTCCGCAACTGGCTGTTCCGGCGCATGGAGGAGCTGGCCGACAGCCCGGCGGGGCAGTTGCTTGCCATGTTCGACGCGCTGGAGGAGTGGTTCGAGGCCGACGGTTTCCAGGGCTGCATGTTCATCAAGGCGAGCGCGGAGTTCCAGGACAAGGACGACGCGATCAACCGCCAGTCCTATGCCCACAAGGAACTTCTGGTGGATCACTTCGCCCGTCTTGCCGAAGCGTCAGGCCATGAGAGCCCGCGTGCGCTGGCGCGCGAACTGCTCATCCTCAAGGAAGGCGCGATCGTCATCGCCGCCATGTCGCACAACCCCGCACCGGCGCGGGAGGCAAAGGCCATCGCTGCAAGGATTCTGGGTTAAGCCCGGAGCCCAGCGTGACGATGCCGCAACCGGCATATGGACCCCGGGTCAAGCCCGGGGTGACGCGGAGCGTGTGTTGTAGCGGCGGTGCGCATAGCTCGCACACCGTATCGTTTGTGCCTGTAGCGTTTCCATATACCCCATGGCACCGCTACTTGAAGATCGCGGCGTAGCGCGGGGCGAAGAATTTCGTGAATGTCTTCACCTCGGGGCGCCGGTAGGCGTCCGGGGCGATCAGCATCAGGTGCAGCGAGGACATCTCCTCCGGCGGATCGAAGCAGCGAATGAGCCTTCCTGCCGCTTCGTCCGCTTCGGCCATCTTCAGGTTCATGATGCCAAGGCCGAGACCGGCCTTAATCGCCGCCTCCATCAATTCGATCTCGCCGAACGACCTGATGATCTGTTGCGGTGAAACGTAGCGTGACAGCCATTCGTGATATCTGGATACGACGCCTTCGCGCTCGAAGGTCACGAAGGTGTGGGCTTCCAGGTCTTGCGGAGATTTGGGTAGCCCCATGCGTTCGACATAGCTTGCCGCCCCGTAAAACGTGTAGCGCGCTGTGCTGATCTTGCGGCAGATCAGGCTCTCGTCGGGCTCGCTCTGGGTAATACGCAGGGCGATGTCGGCTTCGCCTGCGGAAAGATCCAACGGCTTTATTCCGGGTAGAAACTCGAACCGGACGTCTGGATGCAGAGCGGAGAACTCGGTGAAAATCCGGGTCACCCGCGGCGAGAAATTGGCCGAATAGGCTGTTATCCGGATTGGCCGGGCGTGTGACCATTCACGCGCCTTCGCGGCAAATGCCGCGGCCGCCGCTTCTATCGCTTCGGCCAGTGGCAGCAGCGCGCGGGCGGCCTGAGTCGGCCGGAAGCCACGGTTGTCGCGCTTGAACAGGATCGTTCCTGTTTCATGCTCCAGCGCCTCTATGCGCCGCGCGACGGTTGGCTGGGTCACGCCGAGTTCGCGCGATGCGGCAAGAGTCGATCCTTTCCTGAACACGGCAAGAAAGCACCTGATGTCAGACCAGTTCTGAAAACCGCTCTTCATTTTTGAAGAACAGCACAACGTTGAGGTACGTTCCAGCCAAAAGCGCGAGCCGGTACCTTTGGTTTCAGCGTAAAACCACCAGAGAGGACCGAAAAATGGTATCGCTGAGCTGGCTTCCCGCCATTCCAGTTTGGTTCAAGGGTTTTCCCGGCCGCCGCGCGGATACCGCGCAAAGCCAACCTTGCCCGCCTGACGCCGCGCAATTCGGGTGCGAACGGCGTGGGGCAATCGAGGAGATGCTCCTGACGCATCCTGAAGCCTTCGGAAGCGAGACCGCCATTCTGTGGACCTACTCGCAAATCGGAAGGTTTTGATCTTCGCTTATTTCCGGGCAATGCCGCGTGTCCGAAAGCTTATCGGCGCCCGTTCCGGTCACCGGGTTTCGGGCGGCATCGGCCAACCATGCAGCGTGGAGCGCCGCAACCGCCGTATGGACCCCGGGTCAAGCCCGGGATGACGCGGAGAGGGTGTTGCAGGGGGCGGTGCTCGCATCGATCCGCCCGCGTAATTCTCGCGGCCCGTATCCCCAACAGGTCGTCACCCCGGCCAAGCGAGGCATGGCCGAGCGCGAGCCGGGGGCCAGCGCACAGCGGCCCCGCGTCACTCCGGCCAATCCATTTGATCCAGATCAAACCGGCTGCCCGTTAGCGACACTATCCAGACTGGCATGTTGCCGGGCGCCGGAGGGCGTAGGCGGGCCTGATTTCAGGGCCTGTTTTCTTACCTCAGAACGCTGTCCGGCGTGGCGGTCCCGTCGTCCGGAATAACGGTTCGCGGGACTGCGCGTGCAAGGGTGAATAAGCTGGTGGAGCAGGACTGGACCGCGACGGGGGCGAGGCGGGGACGCATTTTCGGCGATTTGCCCGCTGTTGTGCTGAGGCCTCTTGTCGATCCGCTGCTGCACCGCACGGTGACGCGGCTTGCGCAAAAGCACCGCTCCATCTTCGCGCGGCTCGGCCCGCATATCCACACCGACTTTATCATCGACCCGCTGGATCTGCCCTTTGCGCTGCACCTGAAGCCGGACCCTGACAGGCCGCTTCTCAAGGCGGTTTCGCGCGGCGCGCTGCCGCGCCACGACGCGCTGATCCGGGGGCGCTTCCGCACCCTGTTCGACCTGATCGACGCCGGCGAGGACGGCGATGCGGCGTTTTTTTCCCGCGATCTCCTGATCGAGGGCGACACCGACGCCGTGGTGACGCTGAGAAACGCGCTCGACGATGTCGACGGGTCCATCGCGGCTGACACCGCCGCGCTTTTCGGCCCGCCCGGGCGGCTTGCGCTGAGCGTGCTGCGGCGCGGCGCGGCAGCCCCTGTGAAAGGATATCCCTCATGACGCTTGCGGAGCTGGTCTGCCCCGCCGGAACGCCCGCCGCCCTGAAGAACGCGGTCGATGCCGGCGCCGACGCCGTTTACTGCGGTTTCCGCAACGCCACCAACGCGCGCAACTTTCCAGGCCTCAACTTCTCGCCCGACGAGATGGAGGCATCGGTCGCCTATGCGCACAGCAAAAACGCCAAGGTTCTAATGACCCTCAACACCTATCCGCCGGCGGGCGAGGAGGCGCTGTGGCGCGAGGCGGCGGACATGGGCGTGCGCTTCGGCGTCAACGCCTTCATCGTCGCCGACATGGGCGTTGCCCGCTACATCGCCGAAACCTACCCCGATGCGCGGCTGCATCTTTCCGTGCAGGCGGCGGCGTCGAGCCCGGAGGCGATCCGCTATTACTGCGAGAATTTCGGCGTGAAGCGCGTCGTGCTGCCGCGTATCCTGACGATCCCCGAGATCAGGGCGATCCGCGCGGAGATTCCCTGCGAGATCGAGACCTTCATCTTCGGCAATCACGGGCTGATGGTGGAGGGGCGCTGCAGCCTGACCAACTATGCGACCGGGCTGTCCACCAACCTGGACGGGGTGTGTTCGCCCCCCGCCCAGGTCGACTACCGCAGGCAGGCGGGCAATTGCGTCTCATCGTGTCTCGCCGGCCATGTCATCGACCGGTTCAGGGATGGCGAGATGGCGGGCTATCCGACCATCTGCAAGGGGCGCTACACCGCGCCGCACAGGCCGGAGGGCTATTACGCCTTCGAGGAGCCGGTGAGCCTCAACCTGGCGCACATGCTGCCGCAGCTGATCGAGGCGGGCGTGCACGCCTTCAAGATCGAGGGGCGGCAGCGCTCCAAGAGCTATGTGCGGGCCGTTGTCTCCGCCTTCCGCCAGGCGATCGACGACATCGCGGCGGGCGGCGCCGCCGATCTCGATCACCTCGTTTCCCTGACGGAGGGCCGCAAGCAGACGCAGGGCGCCTTCGCAACCAAGAAGTGGAGGTGAGGCGATGGCGAAGAAAACGGATGGCGTGCAACTGACGCTGGGGCCCGTCGCCTATCACTGGAGCGAGGCGAAAAAACGCGATTTCTATGCCCGTATCGCCGACGAGGCGCCCATCGGCACGGTCTATCTCGGCGAGGTGATCTGTTCCAAGCGCGCGCCCTTCTTCGAGCGCGCCATGCCAGCGGTGATCGACCGGCTGAAGCGCGGCGGCAAGCGGGTCGTTCTGTCGACGCTTGCGGAAGTTGTCCTGCCGAGGGAACGCAAGGCGACCGCCGCGCTTTGCCGGCAGGAGGATTTCGAGATCGAGATCAACAACGCGGCGGGGCTTTATGCCCGTTCGGGCAAGCCGCACCGCATCGGCCCGTTCATGAACGCCTATAACGAGGCGACGATCGCCTGGATGGGCTCACAGGGCGCAACCCATGTCTGCCTGCCGCCGGAGTTGCCCGGCGCCTCGTTTGGCGCGGCGGCTGCCGCCGCGTCGGCCGCGGGGCTGGAAACCGAGGCGCAGGTGTTCGGCCGCGCGCCGCTGGCGGTTTCGGCGCGCTGCTACCATGCGCGCGCCCACGAGCGCCACAAGGACAATTGCCAGTTCGTCTGCGAGAACGACCCCGACGGCATGCCGCTGACAACGCTGGAGGGCGAGCGGTTTTTGCGCATCAACGGCATCCAGACCCAGTCTGAAACCTACCTTTGCCTGGCGGGCGAGGTTCCCGACATCATCGCCATGGGCATCCGCCACCTGCGCCTGCTGCCGCAGGATGTGGACATGGTGGCGGTGGCAAGGACGTTCCACGCGCTTGCCTGCGGCGCGCTGGAGCCGATGGCCGCGCTTGACCGGATCGGCGAGCTTTGCGCGGGCACGCGCATGAGCAACGGCTTCTTCCACAGGGCCGCCGGCGAACGCTACATCGCGCCGGAAGCGCGGACCCGGGTGCTGGTCTGAGGCCCGCCTGATTTACCCGCCACTCTTAGGGTGGAAGGTATATATAGTCTTCTACTATAGAGACCCCCATGAATGGGCATCTAAAGGGTATCTATAAAGGGTACCTGAAGGATACCTAAAGGGTATCTTTTAAGCTCGGGTCAGACGTGCCCCCAAATCCGGGAGCAGCACCCCGTGATTTGGCTGGACGCCTGACATCCCCACAGGCCGTCACCCCGGCCAAGCGAAGCGCGAGCCGGGGTCCAGACAACGCTCACGGCTACGATGACGCGCTCAACCACGGCCTCATGCCGAAGGACATGACCGCGCGCATGCAGGTGGTGCGCGCCTTCGTCGAAATGGGCGGCAAGGTCTCCATGGCGGCCATGCGCGACGAAATCGGCATCGACGAGCCGGAAGACGGCGAGGAGTTGCTTGTGGTGCGGAGCGGGGAGTGAGGGGGGGAATAACCGCCTAGGAATCGGCAAGATCGAATGCCATATTCAATGCATGAAGGATCAAATTGCATCTGGCATCGTAATCGTTCGCGTCCACATGACTGACAACCTAGTGGGCGGAAAGCCAGTCGTTCAGCTTTGGGCGGTTGCCCTGCCTCGGGATGAGGCTGTTGAGGCAGTGAAAAGTAAAATACCGGCGAATTGGACCACAGAACTCACTGATCAGAGACCGACACAGGAATTGGTGCGGCGGCTCAGAATGAAGCTGGGGAGCGCTTGTGAAATAAGCTCTGCTTTATGACAGGTCTTGTGCAACGCCCACGCCCGATTCTGTGAGGAAGCCGGTTTTCAAGTGCTCCGGCGTGCGAAGGCTTTCGAGGCGTTTCTTGCTCGCCGCGCGGGCATCATCAAGGGGGATATCCCTTTGAAAAAGTTATCTACAAGTGCGTATTGCGTGTTGTCTTATTTCGATAAAAACACGGCGCGCAGTTTTCGTTTCGCTTATTTCCCACTCATGCTCGATAAGAGACATGGCTTGAGCCATCCTTTTCGCGGCCAAAGGTGAATTGACCGATAGCTTCACGAGGCTCAGTTTCTTGAAGCGCCCGTTTCCAATCCCAAACTTTTTGACCAACTGCTTCATGTCGCCATCGCATGCGACAAGAATGGCTTCGTTCTTTTCGGCAGCCACACACACCAAATCATCTGGCGACCCGGTTGCTATGCAATCTCGCAAATAAATAACTTCGTGCCCCGCATCGATACATTTCTGACCAACGCTATCTGGAACACCTTCATCAAGGAAAAATTTGAGTATTGCCTTTTTCGTAGTCACGCCGCCCTATCACGCTCTACCACCGACTTTACGTCATCGACCGTGAGGGTTGGGTACTCTTTCACAATTTGCTCTGGCGTGAATCCGGCCTCTGCAAATTCCAGAATACTTTTTACTTGCACTCTCGTACCTGCAACTACCTCAGCATTATGGGATATTCTACGATTTTGCGTAATCTGTCCAATCTGTTCAGCAGAGCGATCAGAAAGCTTATTTACGTCTCTACGAGTATCGGAAACTACCTGCTCAAGGGGGATGCCAATCATGTATTGGCCGCTCACAACTTCCCTTTGACGACCATCTTGCGGGTCATCAAAAATAACCTTCTTGTTCATGACATACAGGGTGGTTCGCGCCCATGCGCTGTTGTCCATTTCGCCAAGCTTCTTCGAGACTTTTCGAAGATGCTGCACTGGCACGTTGTGCTGAGAAATCAGAACTGACAGCACCCTAAGCGATGTGACATCGATAAAAGAGTAAACACGACTATATGCAACGCGACGATTCTCAGCCGCGAAACTTGGTGAGAAGAATGATGTCCGGTCCCAATAGCGAAGACGATGCACGCTAATGCCAGTCAGGCGGGACACCTGCTCTTCTGTAAAGGCGGAAATTACTGTCCCGTCATGCATCTCATAACACTCCCACTTGTAGGATAGTCCTTGCTCCAAAACGCGCAAGATGGCATTTCGGCTCAATCGAACAATCTAATTTTTCGCTTACTAAAGCTTTGAAATCTGGCCGATTAGAGGAATTTATTCGGCAACAGGAATCCGCTGGCATCGGCTGCCGACTAAGATCAGTTTGATAGAACCATTGAGCATGCGGTCAAACTGCGCCAATCAGCAGATCGAACATCGCGTTTTGCATTTGGCGATTTTTCGAGCAAAAAGCGCCCTCACCGCCTGCCATGGCGCAGGCGGTTGACCCGCTCAATTGGCGGCTTTGGCGGGGCATTCGTCCATGGGTATGGCGAGGATGCCGACCCATGCCGAATATGTTTCTTTCTCATAATTTTTCGTCAGGAATTCGCTTATTTGCCTTTTGAGGGTTTCGTAAGAGGTCCTGAATAGACGGGACGAACTGAAGTCGACCACGTGAAGGCATGTGCCCTTTTTCAAATCATTGATTTTTTTGACCGAGTCCGGGAGCTCCAGAACAATGGCGGTGGGATGGATGAGGTGCGCTTTGGCATCGCGCTTGAGCTGAACGACGATACGGCGCAGCCAACCGGGATCAGCATGCTTCTGGCTGGTCCATATATCGTTCTCGCCCACCTTACCGTCCGCATACCTGGCTATTTCAAATAAGGCTGCGGTTTCGTCGTCCGGCCCTGCTGCTTCCAATGTTTTCTGCCACTTCAGAAATATCTCTTTGGTGATCTCGAAATCATATTTGATCCATCCGCCGCCCCGGCCAAAAACCGAGATTTCTTCAAGGCTAACACCGGCCTTGAATTCCGGCCGTTCCAGCGGGTTGTCGACATTGGCAGCGACCGCACCGCCTTTGAGAAGCCCCCTGAGAGTCTCGTCAATGTCCTGGCCGGATGCCCGGTCAAGCAGTTTAGCGGCCCATTCACGAAATTCTGGCGGTGATTTCGCGCTAGGCTCATTCTCAAGAATGCTGAGCGCGACCTTGACCAGTTCCACATCGGATTGCCGTTGCGCGCTCTGATACGAGAAGAACGCCGCCACGATGGCCGCAATCAATGCTGCAAGCAAGGTGCCCAGAAATGGCGATAAAGTTCCGCCGCTGCCCTTTGCGGCTGGCGGCCTTGGCCGCATGTGACGCAATTTGCCCATCGCAACCTCGAATTGAGTGCGTGTGCCCGCAAAGGTTGATTTTTGCCTGTTATGGGGGCTGCGTCAATGCATCCGGCGCGCAACGATGCAAGTATAAAGGGTATCTCTGCTTGAAGGGGATGGGCGCGGGCCGGTAAGCTCTTGGCTGCCCAGAGCACAGCCTTGATAAGACAGAGTGGCGCCGCGCACATGACCGATGAACCCGACGACAAAGGCGAAGGTCAAAAGGACCAGAACAAGGCTCTGGTCGATATCAAGATCAACGACATCTTCGGTTTGGGGCAGGTCGGCAAACAGATCGGGCCTGCGTTCAACCGCCTGATTGATGCCGTCGCCAAGGGGGTTGGCGGGATATCGGAACCGCTGCTGGCCGATTTGCGTAGGCGGCGCGAGCGGGGAGGGATGCTGAAATCCATCGACGCCCTGAAAGAGCGCGGGCTGACCCTTCAATCCGCGAATCTGACTTTGGACGAGCGCGGCCAGTTGCGCGCCGATATCGAGCTTGCGCAGACACAGGCCAACCGGGAAGGGGTTGCCTTCGAGGCCTTCGAACAGGCGCGTCTTCTGGCTTCGGAAGATGAAGGCGACGAGGCCGGGAGCGAGGCCGGTGCGTCCGACACCAGCGAAGAACCGGTCGACATGACCTGGCTGATGATGTTCTGGCGCTATGCGGAGCTGGCCTCGGAAGAGGACGTGCAGAAGCTCTGGGGCGCGGTGCTGGCCCGAAAGTGTCTTGGCAAAGGAAGGGTCCCGGCGCGCGCGCTCCAGTTCCTGTCGATGATGGATGGGGACGATGTTGAGGCAATACAGAGGCTGGCGGACTTCACCCATTGGCTTCCCAATGGAGAGGCTGTTGTCATTTTCGATCTTTTCCCCGGCAGCACTAGCGCAAAACGACGACTGGAATTATCGCAGATCCATGCAAGCAATCTTAAAAGATGGATGCCTGTGACGCGCTTGAAGGATCTGGGTTTGATTGCGGATTCAGGTTTTGCTCACAGCGTGGAGTATCTGGGAGGTCCTGTAAGTGGTTTTGTACATGATTTGGGATGGTTTTGCGGAGAGCATGTTTTCATGCTGCCACACAAAACCGCGAAGCCTCCTAGACATGTAGGTTCTGGAACAGCGGTCGTTTTAGGCGGGCTTCGTGTGACCGAACTTGGCTGCGCCTTGCTCAAATTGGTTGGGCATCCTTCTCCACCGCCACAATATCAGCAAACGGTCAAAGCGATGGCCCGTCAATCCGATCGTGTTGCGGTTTTTGGCTATGAGGAGCTGGATCGCGAAATCGAGCGCCGTTCCCTGACACGCAAAGAATTTTTCGAACGGCATCCAATAACCGGACCACTTCCGGACTTAAGCGTTAAAAAGGCTGGCTTCTAGGCTTCGCCGGAATGAGAGTGAGGATGGCAGTGCTGCGAAAGGACGTTGCTGCTTGCCCTTTCACCACTTCTAAAGGCAATCGCTCGCCGCAACCGCCCATGGACCCCGGGTCAAGCCCGGGGTGACGCGGGGAGGGTGTTGCGGGCGTGGTGCTCGTGCTGCCAGCAAAGTCCGCAGCTGCGCGGCGGCGGCGCGTTTGCGCGGACGCTTCCTGCTTCGCATCGAGCCCAATATCGCGCCAAAGGTTTACATTGCGGCGCGGAGTTGTCAGCCTGAAGGGATGCGCGACCGGGCGTTGAGTGCTGTCCGGCAAATTCATGCTTTCCCCGAAAGGACATCTCTCTTGACCCAGGCCAAGCCAGGCGACACGCTGCATCTTCATTACAAAGGCTCGCTGGACGACGGCACCGTCTTCGACAGTTCCGAAGGGCGCGAACCGCTGTCCTTTGTGCTCGGGGCAGGGCAGATCATCCCCGGTCTCGACGCCGGCGTCACCGGCATGAAGGTCGGCGAAAAGCGCACCGTGCGCGTCGAAGCCGCCGATGCCTATGGCGAACACCACGCCGACCGCGTGCAGGCGGTGGAGCGCGGCAGGATCCCCGACCACATCGAGGTTGCCCCCGGCGCACAGCTCCAGGTGCAGACACAGGACGGCCAGGCGTTGACCGTCGTCGTTACCGATGTCACGGAAGAGCACGTGACGCTCGACGCCAACCACCCGCTTGCCGGCCAGGCGCTGACCTTCGACGTGGAACTGGTCGAGATCGC
>JAGRLC010000162.1 GCA_020441995.1 Rhodobiaceae bacterium | reverse complement strand
TCATCAGCTTCATGGCGGCGGAGAAGCCGATGTCGGTGCCGCCGGTGCCCCACAGGAGAACCGAGGCCAGGACCGCGACAAAACCGATTGCGCCGAATACGCGCTGGCCGGTCGCCATCATCACCATCATCGTGCTGAACATCAGCACGGCGATCATTTCATATGACATCAGATTTCCTCTCCGCGCAGCTTGGCGACATCACGGAAGAAGAAGGCGGTCGCCTGCAGCAGCATGAGGAAGATTCCGATGATGGTGACGATCTTGATGGGCGCGATATAGGGGCGCCAGGCTGTCGGGCTGCGTTCGCCGTATTGAAGCGAATAAGCGGTGCTGTCCAGGCCGCCGATCAGCAGCACGACAAGGTAGAAAATCAGCGCGAAGATCGAAAAAGCATCGACCCAGGTTTTGGTGCGGTCCGACCAGCTTCCATAAAGCAGGTCCATGCGCACATTGCTGTCGAGCTGAAGGGAATAGGGGCCGCCGAGGATGTAGTAGGCGACCATGACGAACTGGGCCATTTCGAGCGTCCAGATCGAAGGGAAGGGTGTGAATTTCGAAAGCGAAGACCAGAGCAAAATGCCCATAAGCACGAAAAGGAGATACATCGCGATCCGTCCGACCCTGTAATTCACACGGTCGACGAAACGGACATATGCAACGATGAAACGTGGCATGGTCCAGTGGCCCTCGCTTCTCCTATGGATCATTGCCGGGGAAGATCGGCAACGGGATAAGTCTCGCGGTCTAGCCGCACGGAAGAACCGCCCCCTGTCGTGTTCCACCCCTTGATCAGGGACCTTGAACGATGCCCGGCAGCATCATGCCGTCCCCGTTTGTAATTGCCTCTACGTTCGCTTCATTCACGGCGTTTCGCAAGGGCGCAAAACGCGAGAATGCCCATATTCATGTCATGACCGCGGATTGGGCGATGCGCCTTTCGCTCAATCTAAATGCTGCCAAAATTGGAGTGTAAGCATATTGTACGCTTGGAGCCTGTTGTTAATATTACATTTACCATGCCGGCCGGCTGGCCGGGACGTTAGGGCTTCGTTAACGGGGTAGGCGGGATTCTCGCCTCTGCATTAAGCTTTTGGCAAGCAAGGCCGGTCCGCGGTACATCGCGGTGGCTGTGCCGGTGCCAAGCGGGATAAACAGGTTCGAGCGAGCCGGGGCATTGAATCAGGGCAGGGTAGAAATTCGGGGCTACAAGCGCGGGATGACACTGCGCGCCGTAGCTGTTGCCGCAATGGCGCTGATATTGAGCGCTTGCGGTTCTTTCCGTGAATCCAGCTTCGATCCCAAGCTTGGCGTCAGCTCCAGCAAGCGTGTCGTCGACACGAACAAGCCAATTCCCAAAGGCGGCGGTGTGTACAAGGTCGGCAAACCCTACAAGGTTGCCGGCAAATGGTACTATCCGCGCGAAGACACCAGATACGACGAGGTCGGGGTTGCGTCCTGGTATGGCGATGATTTTCATGGCCGCCAGACCGCGAACGGCGAAGTGTACGACATGCATGCCCTGTCGGCGGCGCATCCGACCTTGCCGCTTCCCACCTATGCCCGTGTGACCAATCTTTCGAACGGCCGTTCGGTTGTCGTGCGTGTCAATGACCGCGGGCCATACGCCCATGGCCGGCTGATCGATCTTTCGGCGCAAACGGCCAAGGTGCTCGGCTTTACCAATCACGGCACGACCAAGGTCCGCGTCCAGTATGTCGGCCGCGCTCCGCTGGAGGGCGACGATACCTGGCTGACGACCACCTATGCCGAAGCGGGCCAGACCATGCCTATGCCTGGCAGCCGGATTGCGACAACCGGAGACACACCACGCGCAAGCATGCGGCCCCAGAATGTTTCCGCGCTGACAACCACGGGTTCGATTGTCCAGCCTGACCCGGCAGCCGTGATGTCGGCCTATGCACCGTCGTGGGCGGCAGGCCGCAATCCCGTGGCCGATGCCTTCGATGCCATCGACAGCATCAATGCCAGCCGGTCCGGGACTTCACGCGGGGTGGAGAGCTTTCTGCTTAACGATCCGGCCGCACTCAGCGCCAGATAAATTTCCGGCTGGCCGGATTTGCATTTGCCTTGCCGTCAGGGAAGGTTAATGTGCGCCCATATCGCGTAACCGATGCGGACTGATTGCGCGGCATGGTTGAGGTTTTACGAGCGGTTTCAGGCCGCCCCCAAAAGGGACGGTGAGATGGTGTTTGCTGTGCACTGCCAGCGTTTTGGATGTTTTGCTGCCCGGATTGCGTTGATTGCCTGCTTTGTTTTTGCGGGAATTCAGCTCTCCACATCCGTGCAGGCGCAGGATTTCGAGACCAAGGCTCCTTACGCATTCCTTTTGGATGTGGAAACCGGTTCGGTTCTTCTCGACAAGAAGAGCAAAGAACCCATGCCTCCTTCCAGCATGGTCAAGCTGATGACCATGGCTGTTGTCTTCGACATGCTGAAGGAAGGCCGGATTTCCATTACCGATGAATTTCTCATCAGCGAAGACGCCTGGCGCAGGGGCGGAGCGGTTTCCGGCGGCTCCACCATGTTTGCCGAATTGAATTCCAAGATCGCCCTGTCCGATCTCATTCCAGGCGTCGTGGTGCAGTCGGGCAATGACGCCTCGATCGCGATAGCCGAGGGGCTTGCGGGTTCCGAGAGCGGTTTTTCCAGGCTTATGAACGCAAAGGCCCAGGAAATCGGTCTGACGGGCTCGAATTTCACCAATGCCACGGGATTGCCTGACCCTGAAATGCATGTGACCGCCCGCGACCTTGCCAAGCTGGCGCTCTACATCATCAAGGAGCATCCGACATACTACAGCTATTACAGTATGGAGGATTTCACCTGGAACGGCGTGCGTCAGCGCAACCGTAATCCGCTTTTGGGGATGGGCATCGGCGCCGACGGCCTGAAAACGGGGCATACGGCGGAAGCCGGTTATGGCCTTGTCGGTTCCGCCGTTCAGGATGGCCGCCGCCTTATCCTCGTGATCAACGGGCTTTCCAGTATGCGGGACCGGCGCGAAGAAGCGCGCAAGCTGCTGCTGTGGGGCTTTCGCGCCTTCGACAAGGCAACCTTGTTCGATGCCGGCGAAACGGCCGGTTATGTCAGCGTTTTCGGCGGAATGCAGGGGCGTCTTCCCGTTGCCGGGAAAGGCCCTATTCACTTGCTCGTTCCGAAAGGCGCGCAGCCGGACCTGCGGGCGCGAATCGTCTATCAGGGGCCCGTTGATGCGCCGGTCGAGAAGGGGGCTCGCATCGCAAGTCTTCACGTTTACGACGGGGATAGCGAATTGCTGAGCGTGCCCCTATATGCGCAGGAGGATGTCGATGTCGGCCCCCTGCACAAGCGTGCGCTCGATTCCGCGCTGGCCCTTCTGAAACAATTGTGGCGTCAGTATTTCTGAGTCTTTCTTAAGGACAACGTGTCTTGGAGCGAGGCCGCTTCATAACCTTCGAAGGCGGTGAGGGCACCGGCAAGAGCACGCAGGCGCGCCGTCTCGCGCAAGCCTTGCGTGACAGGGGGATCAATGTCGTTGAAACCCGCGAACCGGGCGGATCGCCGGCAGCGGAACTGATCCGCAAGATCATTCTTTCCGGCGCCGCCGAACCCTTCGGACCGGTTGCGGAAACGATGCTGTTCTTTTCCGCCCGCGACGATCACCTGACAACGGTGATCCGCCCCGCGCTTGAGCGCGGCGACTGGGTTATCTGCGACCGCTTCATCGATTCAACGCGTGCCTATCAGGAGCGCGCCGGAAAGGTGAAATCCGACCTGATCCGGTCTCTGGAACGCACGGTCATTGGCGAAACCTGGCCTGACGTGACATTCATTCTCGATATCGATCCGGAAACCGGCCTGGAGCGTGCGCGCGGGGAAACGGGGGGAGGGCCCGACCGTTTCGAGGATGCCGACATCGAGTATCACAAGAAAATACGCACCGCGTTCCGGGCGATCGCGCGCAGCGAGCCGGGCAGATGCGTTCTGATAAATGCGCGCAAGCCGGCCGATGATGTTGCGCAGACTGTCTGGAACGAAGTATCGCTGCGCTACGACCTCGATGACGAGGATGATTGAAAAAAGGCAATTCCGGTTTGGCTCGTAGCAGCACCAGGGCAGACGCCAGCAGCAATGCCGTGGACAGGCCATGGCGGCACCCGCGCGAAACCCTTGAGGTTTTCGGTCATGCCGGCGCGCGCCAAGCGCTGGAGCGCGATTGGCAAGGCGGCAAACTTCATCACGGGTTGCTCATCACGGGCGCAAGGGGCATCGGCAAGGCGACGCTCGCCTATGCGCTTGCCCGCAGGCTGCTGACAGGCAAGACAGGTCCTGAAGCCGACGATCCCGAAAATCGGACGGTGCGCCAGATCGCAGCGGGATCGCATCCCGATCTGCTGGCGCTGGACGGGGATGAAAGTGCCGGCGTGACCCGCACCATCAGCGTTGAATCCGTACGCGATCTCGTCTCGTTCTTCGGGCTGACGGCAAGCAATTCGCCTGGAGCCGGCGGTTACCGCATCGGTATCATCGACCGGGCCGATGACATGAACACCGCTTCCGCCAACGCGCTGCTCAAGATCCTGGAGGAGCCGCCGCGCCATGCGGTTCTGATCCTGGTTTGCGAGACGCCCGGGCGGCTTCCCGCAACGATCCGCTCGCGCTGCCGCCGGGTGCCGATCGATCCGCTGGAGCCTGCCGACCTGCGTTTGGCCGTCGAGCATGCCGGCGGCGTCATACCCACCGGCGAGGATGAAATTCGCGACCGCTGGATCTCCGGCAGCGTCTTGCGCGCGCTGATGGTCTCCGACCCTGCGATCGCGAAAACGGTTCATGAGACAAGCCGTATCCTGCAGGGCCTGCCGACCCCGGATCAGAGCCAGCTTTCCGGATTTGCCTCCAGCTTCGGACCGCGCGAAGCCAGAGCCGCTTTCGATATCGTGTTCGAGCTGATCGACCTTCATCTGGCCGATCATGCACGCCAATCCGCAGGGCAGGGCGACTCCCGCCGCGGCGCCGCGCTTGCCGAATGCATGCAATCGCTGTCGCGGCTGAAGCGAGAGGCCGATGTGCTCAACCTCGACCGCACGCGCACGCTTCTCGCCGCATTCCGCGAACTGGCGCTTTGCATGAATTGATGCTTTGCATCAAATGAGGCTTGCGCTCGAACTCCAGCCCTGATTGTAAGGTGGCCTTCACGGCGCCCCGAACAGAACGACTCATTGCAAGGAACCCGCATGACGCGGCCGAAATATTATCTGACGACAGCGATCTCATACCCTAACGGCGTGCCTCACATCGGCCACGCGTATGAAGTCATCGCGACCGATGCCCTGGCGCGCTTCAAGCGGCTTGACGGTTTCGACGTGCATTTCCTGACAGGGACCGACGAGCACGGCATGAAAATGGCGCAGACGGCGGCCAAGGAAGGCTTGAGCGCGCGTGAGCTGGCGGATCGCAACGCGCCGCAGTTCCAGCGCATGGCGGCGGCCCTGAACTGTTCCAACGACGATTTCATCCGCACCACCGAGCCGCGCCACTACACGTCGTCGCAGGCGATCTGGCAGCGCATGGCCGATGCCGGAGATATTTATCTCGGCAGCTATTCCGGCTGGTATTCGGTGCGTGACGAGGCCTTCTACGCCGAAAGCGAGACGACCATCGGCGAGGATGGCGTGCGGCGCGGGCCGCAGGGAACGCCGGTCGAATGGAACGAGGAGGAGAGCTACTTTTTCCGCCTGTCCGCTTTCGCCGACCGCCTTCTGGCGCATTACGACGCCAACCCCGATTTCGTTCTGCCGCGCGAGCGCATGAACGAAGTTCGCAGCTTCGTCGCGGGCGGATTGCAGGATCTGTCCGTATCGCGCACCACCTTCGACTGGGGCATCCCGGTTCCCGGCGCCGACGGGCACGTCATGTATGTCTGGGTTGACGCGCTGACCAACTACATCACCGGCGTCGGCTACCCCGATACCGGCAGCGAGATGTTCAAGCGCTACTGGCCCGCCGACGTGCATGTCATCGGCAAGGACATCGTGCGCTTTCACGCGGTCTACTGGCCGGCCTTCCTGATGTCGGCGGGAGTCGATCTGCCCGCCCATGTGTTTGCGCATGGCTTCCTGTTCAACAAGGGCGAGA
>JAGRLC010000161.1 GCA_020441995.1 Rhodobiaceae bacterium | reverse complement strand
GCTCCACCCCGCGTCACCAGTTGCGTTGTTCGCGCAAGATCAGCAGTCCGGGCTTTATCCGGTTTTCCGGCCCTCGCCCGTTAAGGCCGCGGTACGGTGGGATGCTGCTACATCCCGCATAAATCATCATGGCGCTTTCGCGCCGCGAAGAGCAGGTGATGTAACAAGTCGGTGACGCCTTGCCAACCCCCCGCAAGCGCTTCCCGGCGAATATTCTCATAAACCGCGCGCAAAGCAGAAATACCTGAAATTCATAACGTTTCACGATTGCCCGGAGCAGAGCGTTAACCGGGCTTGTTTACGTGGTTCTAGGGATTTGCTGCTACACGAAACAAGGCGCTGCACAGATTCTCGCGGCCGCCATAGCGTTAAACATGGCATGTTTCCGCCGGTATTCAGCGAAGTTTTAGATGAGCCTCAGCGCCGACCACCAGCACGCACACCAACTGATCGATGGCGATGGCGACATGTCGCCACGCGGATTGCTGAAAAAAGCGCGCGAAATTCTGCGCCAGGTGCTGTTCGGCCGCAGCCAGCAGGCGCGCGACCTGCGCGGCGCGGTAACCGCGCTCGCCGTGCGCATCGCCGCCGCGGCGCTGGTCTATCTGTCGCAAATCGTCATCGTCAGGCTCGTCGGCGCCTTCGAGTACGGTATTTTCGCCTATGTCTGGGTTTGGCTGATCATCCTCGGCCAGGTCGCCAACCTGGGTTTCGGCCTTGCGATCATTCGCTTCGTGCCCGAATACATCGTGCGTGGTGAAGCCGATCTTGCCCGTGGCGCCATCCGCGCCAGCCGGGGCATTTCGCTTGTCTCCGGGCTCGTCATCGCGTCCGCCGGCATTGCCGGCGTCTATCTGCTGGGCGACCGTATCGAGAGCCACTACGTATGGCCGTTTTACCTGATGCTGGTCTGCATTCCGCTGATGACGCTGCAGCATGTCGAAGAAGGCATCGCGCGCGGCTTCAATTGGGTCAATCTCGCCCTCGTCCCGGTCTACATCGTCCGCGTTGGCCTGCTTCTCGTATTCCTCACCGGCGCGGTCTTGTTCGGTGCCCCGGCGACCGCGGCAACGGCCATGGCCGCCGGCATCGGCGCAACTTTCGTTTCTTTCGTCATCCAGTACGCGATGATCGAGAAACACGCGCCAGGTGAGCTGCCGCACGGTCCGCGCGCCTACCAGCTGATGCCATGGACGCTGATCGCCCTGCCGCTGGTGATCATGGATTCATCGCTGCTGATCCAGACCCACGCCGACCTGCTCGTGCTCAACGCCTTCGTCACGCCCGATCAGCTTGGCATCTACTACGCCGCAGCCAAGACCATCAGTCTGATCGGCCTGATCAACTTCGCCGTGACTGCGGTTGCGAACCAGAAATTCGCAGCCCTCAATGCTGCCGGCAATCACGACGAGCTTGGTCGATTCATCCGCCAGACCACGAAATGGACCTTCTGGCCGGCTGTTGCCGCCGCCGCAGCTCTGCTTGTTCTCGGCAAGCCGCTGCTATGGCTGTTCAGCCCGGAATTCACGGTCGGCTACACCGTGATGCTGATCCTTGCGGTCGGCCATGTTGCCAAGGCCTATTCCGGCCAAGCGGAAATGTGCCTGTCGATGATCGGCCACCACAAGCAGGCCGCCTTCATCCTGATCGGCACGATGGTGCTGAATATTGCGATCAACCTTACGCTGATCCCGGTCTGGGGCGTCAACGGCGCCGCGATCTCAACGGTAATCAGCCTGATCCTGCAGTCGATCCTGCTTTCCGCCGCCCTGAAACGGCTGTCCGGCCATCAGGCCCTGCTCTGGGTCCCGGGCATGGGCAAGGCCGGCTAGAGCAATTCCAGGAGTTGAGCGGAATTAAAAACGATCCATCGAATCGTTTTCCGCGAAACGGTGAGCGGTTCTCCGCCCGCAATTGCGGCCAAGAAAACGGGCCGTGAACGCTGCTTTTGTGGCTGGCTCAAGATTGAGCCAGACCTCGAAACGCTTGCGCATTCCCGGTTATGACCGGGGTTCCTGCAGCGGGGCGGAGGAGGTGGAATGTGCGCCCCGGATTCGGCCCCAACGAACCTGCCCCCAAATCTTCTCATGAATGACGAAGGTGACGAGACCGGTAGCCGCACCAGCGATGGCGATGCCGCCCCCCGCACTGAACGAACGGGTGAAGGCATAACCAATAACCGACATCGTGATCAGGCCCATGAGCTGCCAGCTCACTGATTTGACGATTGTGCGCGCGGTGGTTTCCAAAAATTTCTCCATCACAGGATTTGCGGTCCTGTCTACGCCACACCGTGTTCATTCGGGAATTTGGTATTTTCGCTATATATATCCTCGATTGATGATAATAATCATCAACTATGACTATTTCCGACAAACGCGATAGATCGATCCAGTTCCGGCAGCGCCTCAACGAAGCCATGAACCGTGCAGGCTTTTCCCGGAGCCGGCTTGCGCGCGAAATACAGGTCGATCGCTCCACCATCGGCCAGTTGCTGAGCGGAGAAACGCCGCGCCTGCCCAACGCTCAGCTTGCCGCTGACGCGGCATCCGTCCTGGGCGTAAGCACGGATTGGCTTCTCGGATTGACGGAACGTCCCGAACGCCCCGGTGACATCATCGATGCGGCGGTCGCCATCAGCCAGGCCGCGCGCAGTTCCGCCGACGAGCAGCTTCTTGACTGGCACAGGGAAGCAGCCGGCTACAAGATCCGCCATGTTCCCGCCACGCTGCCAGACATGCTGAAGACGAAACGGATGTATCAGTGGGAATATTCCGTCTTCGACGATATCGATCCGGACCCGGCCATCCAGGCGTCGCAAAATCAGCTCGACTGGCTGGGAACCGGTGTCTCGGACTATGAGATCGCACTGCCGGCGCACGAGCTCATCGCCTGCGCGCAAGGCACCGGCTACTACGACGGCCTCGATGCCGCCGTTCGCCACGAGCAACTGGCCGCTATCGCCGACCTTTGCGATGAACTGTATCCGCGGCTGCGGATATTCCTGTTCGATGCACATCAGGTCTTCAGTGCGCCGGTCACGATCTTCGGGCCGAGGCTGGCGGTGATTTATATCGGCCGCTTTTATCTCGCCTTCAGGGAAACCCGCCGCGTCAGATCGCTCACGGATCATTTCGACTGGCTCGTACGCGAGGCCGTGGTGGATGCACGGTTTGCAGCCAACCATATCCGCAGCCTGAGTGGATAGAACACTCAGCCCTTGCGATAATCAGGACGGATCAGGCTTCAGCATCCCATCCACGATCACCGCAATTTCCTGAAACATATGAATTGCCTTGTGAATGTCGTCACGGGCATCGCCGTCCCAGACTTCAACACCTTCCAGATCGCGCTCGAGTTGCCGGATACGGTTCTGGATTTCTTCCTGTTCCGCCGGCCCGCATTGCGCGGCGATCCAGTCCCACCGGTCTTCGGGAATGGACTGCCATGGCGGCAAGTCGCCTTTGGCCTGAAGCAGGATTTCCTGAAGAAGGCTCATGAGATCTGAAATTATCCTGTTTGAGAGATTTCCAACACGTCCCCAAATTTTCTGACCCGTATAACGCCAAAAAATACGACGAAAAGCATGGCAGAAAAGCAAATTAGCCAACAAACAAAACCCCGCGCCGGCTAATCAAAGCCGATGCGGGGTTTTGTTGTTCGTTTATCGTGAAACGTTCCGCTGTCTTTTGCAGGCCTGGC
>JAGRLC010000160.1 GCA_020441995.1 Rhodobiaceae bacterium | reverse complement strand
CCCAACAAGCGCCGCATCTCGCTTGGCCTCAAGCAGTGCCTCGACAATCCGTGGTCGGCCTTCGCCGCCGAAAACCCGGCCGGCACCGTGCTGGAAGGCGAAGTCAAGAACCGCACAGAGTTCGGCCTCTTTGTCGGCCTGGCCGGCGATGTCGACGGCATGGTTCACCTGTCCGATCTGGACTGGAACCGTCCCGGCGAGCAGGCCATCGAGGACTACGAGCGCGGCCAGACCGTTCAGGTCAAGGTGCTCGACGTCGATGTCGACAAGGAGCGCATCTCGCTTGGCATCAAGCAGCTGGCCGGCGACCCGTTCGAGGATGCCGGTGGCGAGGTCCGCAAGGGCTCCGTCGTCACCTGCGAAGTGACCGAGGTGAAGGACAACGGCATCGAGGTGAAGATTGTCGATACCGATCTGACCGCCTTCATCCGCCGTGCCGACCTGGCCCGCGACCGTGGCGACCAGCGTCCCGAGCGTTTCGCCGCTGGCGAGCGCGTCGATGCCCGCGTCACCCAGTTCGACCGCAAGAACCGCAAGGTCTCCGTGTCGATCAAGGCGCTGGAAATGGCCGAGGAGAAGGAAGCGATCGCCCAGTACGGTTCGACCGATTCCGGTGCTTCGCTTGGCGATATCCTTGGTGCCGCGCTCAACAAGGCGCAGGACAAGGACGGCGACAAGGAGTAATCCTCCGCGTCGCGTAAAAACACGATCCGGGCGCCGGCAGAAATGCTGGCGCCCGTTTCATTTGGCGGTAACGCGCTCTATAGTCTGGCGCGGTTTACAGGAGCGTTTTGATGGCTGTTGATGCGGACACGATGGTTGAGCGCAGGCGTTTGCGCCGCAAATTGTCGTTCTGGCGCGTTATCGCCTTTCTCGTTGCCGCTGGCGCCATCCTCGCGGTGGCTGGGTTCGGCGCAAAGGATAATTTCGGCGCGCAGATCGCCCGCGTTCCCATTACCGGTGTAATCGGCGACGACTGGCGCCAGCGCGAGTTCCTGCGCAAGCTGGGCGAGACCGATCGCGTCAAGGCGGTCATTCTCGCCATCAACTCGCCGGGCGGCACCACGGCTGGCGGCGAGGCGCTTTACGAGGCGATTCGCACGCTTTCGGAGAAAAAGCCCGTCGTGGCCACGATCGGCACGGTCGGCGCGTCGGCCGCCTATCTTGCGGCGATCGCGGCGGATCGCGTGATCGCCCGCGAGACCTCCATTACAGGCTCCATCGGCGTGCTGTTCCAGTGGGCGAATTTCGTCGAGCTGGCCCAGAAGGTCGGTGTCGACATGCGGGTCGTCAAATCCGATCCGCTGAAGGCGGAGCCCTCGCCGTTCAACGAGGACACGCCGGAGGAAACCCAGGTTCTTGCCGACCTGATCACCGATTCCCACAAGTGGTTTCTTGAACGCGTCGCCGACCGCCGCGGCATGACGGCGGCGCAGGCGCGCGAACTTGGCAACGGGCGAATCTGGTCTGGCCGCCGCGCAATCGATCTCAACATCATCGACGCCATTGGCGGAGAGGAAACCGCCAGGGCATGGCTCGTGTCCGAACGCGGAGTCAGCGAAGATGCGAAGATCGTCGAATGGACGGTGGACGGCGCGCTCAACGAACTTGGTATAAGCGGGCGTTTCGCGGCCTTTTTCCGCAAGCTGGACGGCCTGCAGAAGCTGGCCAACAAGGTTGGCGAACTTGTTCCTGTTGATGGATTGATGAGTGTTTGGGAACCCCAAGCGATTGAAGATTAAATGATTTCATGCCTTGATACGGGCATGTTCCGTTATCTTTCGGACAGAACCAAAAAAGAGGCGTTGGTTTGATACGATGATCAAGTCAGAATTGATCCAGCGGCTGGCCGCCGCCAATCCGCATCTGTTTCAGCGCGACATCGAAATGATCGTGAACACGGTTCTCGACGAGATCGTCGATGCGCTCGCTGACGACAATCGCGTCGAACTGCGCGGGTTTGGAACGTTTTCGGTGAAGAACCGGCCTGCCCGGGTTGGCCGCAATCCGCGCACGGGCGACCGCGTTTCCGTTTCCGAGAAATCGGTTCCCTTCTTCAAGATGGGCAAGGAAATGCGTGAGCGCCTCAATGGCGGTCCGGATGGGGAAGACTGAGGGGTCTTTCTTCATGTTCCGCAAGTTTTTGTCTCTGTTCGTGTTCTTGCCGCTTGCGGTGCTGCTTGTCGCCTTCACGGTCGCCAATCGCCACCTGATCGTCGTTTCATTCGATCCCTTCGGCGGCGATCAGCCGGCCATCGCGTTTGAAATGCCGCTGTTCCTGCTGGTTTTCGGTTGCCTGTTGGTCGGCGTTGTCGCCGGCGGCGTTGCGACGTGGCTCAATCAGGGCACATGGCGCAAGGAAGCGCGCAGCAATCGTTCCGAAGCCAAACAGGCCCGCCGCGAAGCCGACGAACTGCGCCGCGAGGCGCAGCGCTCGCACGGTGCCCTGCCCGCCCCTGATCCGCGTATCTGATACCCCGCGCGGGCCGCACCGGGAGTAACCGATGCGCGTCATATCATCGGCTGAAATCGAGGCGTCGATCACCCAGCGCGGGATGATCGAGGCGATGCGCAATGCGTTCCGCAGCCATACGGTCGCGCCCTTGCGCCATCATCACCGTGTTGCCCGGCCGGACCGGCCGGATTCAGACCTGCTGATCATGCCGGCCTGGACGGATTTTGCCGCACAGGGCCATTCCGGGCGCGGTTACCAGGGCGTGAAAATCGTTACCGTGACGCCCGACAACGCGAAATTCTCGCTGCCGAGCGTCGTTGGCGTCTACGTGCTGATGTCTGGCGAGACGGGCATCCCGCTGGCGATGATCGATGGCCGCGTGCTGACTTTGCTGCGTACGTCTGCCGCCTCCGCTCTCGCGTCCTCTTATCTTGCCCGCGCCGATGCCTCCCGGCTGCTGGTGGTCGGCGCGGGCGCCCTTGCGCCGTACCTGATCGACGCTCATGCAGCCGTGCGCCCGATCACAGAAGTTCTGATCTGGAACCGGACGCCCGCCACCGCCAGGAAGCTCGCCTCGGCCATGAAGCTCGATGGCATCCGCATCAGCGCCACCGACGATCTGGAGGGGGCCGTCAGGGGCGCGCATATCATCTCCTGCGCGACCATGTCGGAGACCCCGGTCGTGAAAGGCGCATGGATCGAACCGGGCGCCCATATCGATCTCGTCGGTGGCTACCGGCCAGGCATGCGCGAAACCGACGACGACACGATCCGCAAGGCGCGCATCTTTGTCGATACGCGCGAAGGCGTGTTGGCGGAGGCGGGCGACATCATGCAGCCGGTCGAAGCCGGTGTTCTGAATGTCGAGGATATTGCCGCGGACCTGTTCGAGCTGACCCGTGGCGAGAAATCCGGCCGCCGGTTCCACGATCAGGTAACGCTGTTCAAGTCTGTCGGCAGCGCCATTGAGGATCTGGCCGGCGCGATCCATATCTTTGCGCAGTTGTAAGCGCTAAACCCTCTAGACGCTGGACTCTTGGGGCCAAGCCGTGCGACCTCTTTCGCCCTGCCGGCGGGCCTGTTTAAGCGGACTTGAACCCGAATGCATGTCGACGTGAAGATTTGCGGTCTGAAGACCCCCGAAGCGCTGGATGCGGCGCTTGCGGGCGGCGCGGCCTATGTCGGCTTCGTGTTCTTCCCGCCGAGCCCGCGCAGCCTTGCTGTCGCGCAAGCCGCGAAACTGGCGGAACGCGCGAAGGGCAAGGCGAAAATCGTCGCATTGAGCGTCGATGCCGATGCTGCGCTGCTGGATGAAATCGCATCGGTCCTCAAGCCGGATGTGATGCAACTGCATGGCGGCGAGACGCCGGAGAAAGTCCGGGAAATCCGCAAGGCATACGGCATTCCCGTTATGAAGGCGGTGAAGATCGGCGGGCGCGATGACATCGAAGCCGCATCCGCTTACGAGAACGCGGCCGACATGCTGTTGCTCGATGCCAAGCCGCGCCCCGGCGAGGGGTTGGGCTTACCCGGAGGCAATGGTGTATCCTTCGACTGGCGCTTGATGCAGGGCCTTGACCTGAAGCTTCCGGTCATGCTTTCCGGCGGTCTCGATGCCTCGAATGTGGCTGCCGCGATTTCCATGAGCGGAGCGCGCGCCGTAGATGTATCCTCGGGCGTTGAAACTGCGCCTGGCGTCAAGGACGTAAAACTGATCCAGGATTTCCTTGCCGCTGTCAGAATTATTGAAGGAGTTCCCGCGTGAGTGCCCCGCACAATCCCAATTCGTTTCGCACCGGTCCCGACGAGCGCGGCCATTTCGGCATTTTCGGCGGCCGTTTCGTCGCCGAGACACTGATGCCGCTGATCCTCGAACTGGAGGAAGCGTGGGAAGTTGCCAAGGCGGACCCGGAATACGCGCAAGAACTGGAAAAACTCGGCAAGCACTATACCGGCCGCCCGAGCCCGCTCTATTACGCCGAGCGGCTGACCGAGCATTGCCGTGAGAAAGCCGGTAGCGGCAAGGGCGCGAAGATCTATTTCAAGCGCGACGAGCT
>JAGRLC010000005.1 GCA_020441995.1 Rhodobiaceae bacterium | reverse complement strand
CCGGTGATGCCCCAGTACTCGTCGGTGACGAGCGCGTCGCCGGAGATGAGCTGGGTGTCCATGCCCTGTTCGCGCATCTGGCGCACGATCAGGCCGGCTTCGGTGTGGTAGCCGCCGACATAGAGCACGTCGATGCCTTCGGCCTTCAGCTTGGAGACGAGCGCGGTGTAGTCCTTTTCACCGGCGGTGTAGGCCTCGTACATGGCCTCTTCCATGCCGGCTGCGTTCAGCGCCTTCTTGGTCTCGTCGGCAAGGCCCTTACCATAGGCGGTCTTGTCGTGGATGATCGCGACCTTCTTGCCGGCAAACTTGTCGGCAATGTAGGCACCGGCAACGGCGCCCTGCTGGTCGTCACGGCCGCAGACGCGGTAGACGCCGGGGCCCGCGCGCTCGTCGGTCAGCTTCGGGTTGGTCGAAGCCGGCGAGATCTGGACAATGCCTTCCTCGGCATAGACCGCGGAAGCCGGGATCGAAGAGCCCGAGCAGAAGTGGCCGGCAACGAAGACAACGCCTTCACCGACAAACTTGTTGGCAACCGCAACGGCCTGCTTGGGGTCGCAGGCGTCGTCGCCCACCGACAGCTTCAGCATCTTGCCGTTGACGCCGCCGGCCGCGTTGATTTCCTCAACAGCAAGTTCGGCGCCGTTCTTCATCTGCTCGCCGAAGGAGGCGTACTGGCCGGTCATCGGGCCGGCGGTCGCAACCATGATGTCATCGGCCCAGGCAGCCGTCGCCATGGTGGCGGCGGCAATTGCGCCGAGGCCGGCGTAGATAAACTTATGCATAGATCAGTTCCTCTCCTAACTGAATGCCCGGCCCACCGACATGGCGGGCCGACAGGTGCATGACAGATTGTCCGGTGTTGACAGGCGGGTGTGAAATGCGCCGGTCAAACCGACAGTTCCGTTCAACGCTTCCCTAGGGTCAGGACCCGGCTTCATTGTCTCTTTGCAGAGGTTTGAGCCGGTTGTCACGACACCTGAAAGCGCGAAGCGTTTGCTTCGCGTAGCGGATTTATTGCACGGATTAATTGCCGGTTCCAATGGTTTCGCGTGGTGCTTTTGGGAGCAGAGGCGTTACGCCGGATCGGCTTCGCCCTTGCGTTCTGTCCAGCCAAACGGGCTGGTGCGCTGATAGAGCCAGGGGTACTGCGTCGTCATCTGCCAGACGCGGGTCAGGCGGAAACCGATCGTTCCGAAAACGATCAGCACCACAAGGTCGGAGAGATAGTAGCGCAGGCTCAGCAGCGAGCCCTCGAACAGGGCAAAATGCAGGAAACGGACGGCACAGGCCAGCAGCAGCATGTACAAGAGCACCTGCCAGTAGGCGCGCCATGTCAGGGCGACCGCACGGCCGGAAAGCCATGCGGCGCCGCCGCCGAGGATGACGGTGACGAGCAGGAAGAGCCAGATCGAGGGTTCCTCGTAGATGACGCCTGACATTTTCGGTCTCCTTTGAGGAAGTTAATGCCTTCCGCCCTCGAGGTAGGCAGCGCGGACTTCCTCGCGTTCCAGAAGTTCCTTGCCAGTGCCCGACAGCGTGATCTTGCCGTTGACCATGACGAAGCCGCGGTGGGCGAGGCGAAGCGCGTGATAGGCGTTCTGCTCGACAAGGAAAACGGTCAGCTTTTCGTTGCGGTTCAGCTCTTCGATGACCTCGAAAATCTGCTTCACGATCAGCGGCGCAAGACCCAGCGAGGGTTCGTCGAGAAGCAGCAGGCGCGGCCGTGTCATCAGCGCGCGGGCGATGGCCAGCATCTGCTGTTCGCCGCCTGACAGGGTGCCGCCGCGCTGTTCGGCGCGTTTCTTGAGGATCGGGAACAGGGTGTAGACCCGGTCGAGGTCTTCGTCGAAATGGGCGAATTCGTTGATCTGCGCGCCCATCTGAAGATTTTCCAGAACGGTCATGCGCGGGAATATGCGCCGGCCCTCGGGCGACTGGGCAATGCGCATGCGCATGATCTCATGAGTCTGCGCGCGGGTGATGTCCTGCCCGTCATAGATGATGGAGCCGTTGCGGGCCGGCTGGACGCCGCAGATGGTCATCATCAGAGTCGATTTGCCGGCGCCATTGGCGCCGATGATCGTGACGATCTCGCTTTCCTTCACGTCGAGATCGATGCCGCGCAGGGCGAGGATCTTGCCGTAATAGGTCTCGACGCCGTTGATCTGCAGGAGGGGCTTCTTCTTGCTCATGACCGGCCTCCGCTCCTGGTGGGCGTCACGCGTCTGCCGCCGCCCTTGGCGATACGCCGCGAGAAGGCGGTGTGCCGGCCTTCGGCCAGGGTATGGGCCTGGCGGACCCAGTCTTCACGGTCGATGCGTCCGGGGAACGACAGATAGGTTCCCACCCAGCGGATCTGCGGCCGGTCCCAGGCGGCGATCTGGTCGAAGTGCCAGATGCCAAGCTCGTTGAGCTTCTTCTCGTTCGCCGGCCCGACGCCCTTGATGCGTTTCAGGTCGTCGGCCCCTTCCTTGCGGGCTTGCGGGATGGAGCGCGGCTTGCGCCCGACGGCATTGGCCTTGTCGAGCGAGGTTGCGTCGTCGGGCAGCTTGGCAAGGCGGGCCGCGCTGACGGCCTCTTCGCGCTTGAGTTCAGCCGCGGTCGGTTTCTTGGGGCGCGGCTTTTTCTCCGGCTTCGGTTTTGCCACAGCGGCGGCCTTCGGCTTCGCCGTGGCAGCCGCGCGGGGTGCCGCGCGCTTTTTGCTCTTCTTCTTGCCGACGGCTTCGGGATCGATTTCCGCCACTTCCTCGTCCTCGACGCCGAGATAAGCGGCGATGACGGAGGGATCGTTACGGACCTGCAATGCCGTGCCGTCGGAAATCTTCTTGCCGTAGTCGAGCACGACAACGTGGTCGGAAATTTCCATCACGACGCTCATGTCATGCTCGATCAGCAGGATCGATGTATCGGTGTCGCCGCGAATGTCGATGAGCAGCTTGTTGAGGGCCGCCGATTCCTTCGGGTTCAAGCCTGCGGCGGGTTCGTCGAGGCACAACAGCACCGGATCGGTGCACATTGCGCGTGCGATCTCGAGCCTGCGCTGGGCTCCGTAGGGAAGGTCGGAAGCGGGATCGTCGGCACGGTCAAGCAGGTCGATGCGGTCCAGCCACTCGCGGGCCTTGTCGATCGACTGGCGCTGGGCGCGGCGGAAGCCGGACGTGCCGAACAGCCCGGCAATGGTGAAGCCGGACGCGCGCATCAACTTGTTGTGCTGGGCAACCAGAAGGTTTTCCAGCACCGTCATGCCGCCGAACAGGCGGATGTTCTGGAAGGTGCGCGCCACCTTGGCGGTGGACGCGATCTTGTAGTCGAACATCCGCTCCAGCAGGAAGGCATCGCCGGATTCATGCGCCAGCGTCAACATGCCCTCGGTCGGCTTGTAGAAACCGGTGATGCAGTTGAACACGGTTGTCTTGCCGGCGCCGTTTGGCCCGATGATCGCGGTGATGTCCTTGCGGATGACGGAGAAGGAGAGATCGTCGACGGCAACGAGGCCGCCGAAACGCATGCTCAGGTGATCGACCGTCAGTACGGCATTGTCCCAGCGGGTCATCCGTGGCCCTCCGAGACATTTTCTGCCGAGATCTGTTTTCGCTCATGCAGGAATGCCGAAGGCGTGCGCGAAGAGATCAGTCCGCGCGGGCGCCAGATCATGATGGTGACCATTAGAATGCCGAAGATCAGCATGCGGTACTGCTCCAGATCGCGGAACAGTTCGAAGCCGCCGATCATGACGATGGCCGCAATCACGACGCCGATCTGGGAACCCAGACCGCCTAGCACGACGATGGCCAGGATCAGGGCGGATTCGATGAAGGTGAAACTTTCCGGCGAAATGAACCCCTGCCGCGTGGCAAAGAACGAGCCCGCGAAGCCGCCGAACATGGCGCCCATGGAAAAGGCGGTCAGCTTGGTGTTGGTGGTGTTGATGCCAAGCGAGCGGCAGGCAATCTCGTCTTCGCGCAGGGCTTCCCAGGCACGGCCGATGGGAAGCCGCCGCAAGCGCAGGGTGACGAAGTTGGTGAGCAGCGCCAGAAGCAGGATCACGTAGTAGAGGAAGATGATCCGGTGCTGGGAATCGTAGTCGAGCCCGAAGGTGGCGGCGAAGCCCTCGCTGCTGCGGTCGAACGGAATGCCGAAAAGCGTCGGGCGGGGGATGCCGGAAATGCCGTCCGGCCCGCCGGTGAACTCATACCAGTTGAGCAGAACGATACGGATGATCTCGCCGAAGGCGAGCGTGACGATTGCCAGGTAGTCGCCGCGCAGCCGCAGGACCGGGAAGCCCAGGATGATGCCCCAGAAGGCTGCCAGGATGCCCGCGATGGGGAGCGCGAACCAGAAACCCAGATCGAAGTTCTGCGCGAGCAGGGCGAACGAGTAGGCGCCGACCGCGTAGAAAGCGACATAGCCGAGGTCGAGCAGGCCGGCGAGGCCGACAACGATGTTCAGGCCCCAGCCCAGCATGATGTAGGTCACGACCAGAACGGCCAGGTCGAGAATGTAGCGGTCGGTGAACGGCAGGAACGGAAAGGAGAAGGCGACAATCAGCGCCACGATCGCGATGAACTTCAATCCGCCCGCATCAGGCGTGCCGATCGGGCGCCCGCCCTTGCGGCGGAACCACTTCTGGCCGACGGGCTGATGGCCGTCGCCGCCGATGACGAGACGAAAGATCAACCGTCCCGCGAAGACGGCGGCCACGGCGTAGCCGACCAGCCACCAGCGCGGTTCGAGCTGGATCTCGGTTCCGGCGACAAATGTCTGGAAGCCCATGACCGGAGCGGCCAGCGCCAGGGCGACGAAGGCCGCAAGCGCAGCGTCCTTGACCGCCGAGAAAACCCTGCCGGGGGATGATGGAGGCGATGTCGTCATGGAACTCAGACCTTCTCGACTTCCGGTCTGCCGAGGATGCCCGATGGCAGGAAGATCAGCACGATGGCGAGGATCGAGAAGGCGGCAACGTCCTTGTACTCGACGGAGAAATATCCCGACCAGAACACTTCGATCAGACCGATCAGCAGTCCGCCGATCATGGCGCCGGGCAGGGAGCCGATGCCGCCGAGTACGGCTGCGGTGAACGCCTTAACGCCGGCCACGAAGCCGATGTAGAAGTCGATCACGCCGTAGAGCAGCAGGAACATCATGCCGGCAACGGCAGCCAGCGCCGCGCCCATGACGAAGGTCAGCGAAATGGTGCGGTCGACGTTGATGCCGAGCAGCGAGGCCATCTTGCGGTCCTGCTCGCAGGCGCGCTGGGCGCGGCCGAGCGAGGTCTTGGCGATAAGCTGCGAGAATGTGTACATCAGCACGAGCGTCAGCCCGATGATGATGATCTGGATGTTGGACAGGTTCACGGCAAAGCCGTCACTGCTTTCCATCAGCGTGTACCCGCCGGTGATGACCGGCTGCAGCGGCTTTACGCGGGCGCCTTGCACGATCTGGACGTAGTTCTGGAGAACGATCGACATGCCGATGGCGGTAATCAGAGGCGCGAGGCGGAAGGATGTCCGTAACGGCCGGTAGGCGATGCGCTCGACCGCCCAGCCATAGGCAGACGTGAACACCATGGCGACGACAAGCACAAGCAGAAGCGCAATGGGGATGAAGGTTATCCCGAGCGTTATGATCGCGACGAAGGCGATCAGCGCGATGAACGCGCCCACCATGAAAATGTCGCCATGGGCGAAGTTGATCATGCCGATGATGCCGTAAACCATCGTGTAACCGATGGCGATCAGCCCGTAGATCGAGCCGAGCGTAAGCCCATTGATGAGCTGCTGGAGAAAATACTCCATGCCCGCCAGTCCCCTCTGTGCCTCCGGAACCCTTCGCCGGTGTTGGCGTGGTCCACTCTGCAGTGCCGGGCAGTATTTTATGAAGAAGATGCAGCATGCCCGGTCACCGCGAATGCTTAAGGCATAGCAGTGCCGTTTATTGGAGACAACGGGTCTAAGTGATGATGACGGGGACTAAGAGATGATCAGGCGCTGCGGCGTTGCGCTCCGCGTGACGCCGGGACGGCGGGCACGACTAGACTGCGCAGAAGCGGTGCGAAGATATCGGGTGGCAGACGGCATATATCCATGGAGAACCCCTTGCCGGAGCCCATGACCGCTTCGCGGATTGCCGCAGCGGAAACAAAGGCCAGGGGCTTGCCGGGAAACAGCCGGCTGTCGATGGGTTCACGCCGCAGGATGCGGATGTTCTTGTGACGGCGGTCGTCGAGGATGCGCGACATGGCGGCATCGACCGCCGCAGCCGGACCTTCGAGGACCTGCATGAAAATGCCGTCGGAATAGACAAGGGCGCCGGTCAGATCGCTGCGCTCGTTGTTGCGCCGGGAGGTTTCGACGATGTCGTCAATGGCGCTGCCGATGACTTCCGCGTCGGGAAGGAGCGTTGCTTGACTCTGATAGACGATGCGTTCCTGGCGCGTCATGGCGGCATCCTGCCTAAAGCGGTTTTGTTACCTGCCGGTCTTTCCGTGACCGGTAACCCGATGCATCCATGAGACTGCCAGAACGGTTAAGGAACTCTTTCAGGCCCGTTCTTTAAGGGATCAAACGTAGGGTTTTTCTTTACGTGGCATGACGCGATGCAGGCTGCCGGGCGGGCAAGGGGATGGCCGGCTCCGGATTGCCTGGCCCTGGCGGCGTCCGGCTGATGGCATGCTGAAAAATCGACCGGCGTGTTTTGGGCAAATTTTGGCAAGAAACGCGCGCCTGATCCGATCCATCGGTGTTTTTGCAGCGCAAAATAGACTTTTGTCGGGGTGTATGCATCGTTCTTGATGCAGAAAGCGGTTGACCGTGCCCGTTTGACCGGCGCACACTTCTCGCGCGTCACGGTTCGTCGGCAAGCGTGGGAGGCTACCGTCGGCGGGAGTGTGCGGCACCCGAACACATCGATGCGCCGCCGTCCGGCTGCCAATCCTTCCTCAGCAAAGCATTTTGCCGTTCTTCATGTGGGCGCGAAAAATCGTGATCGCCGCGGGCAAGCGGCGGCTTTGGTTTATGAGCGGCGTCAGGCTTCAAACCGGCGCCGGGGAGGACAGAATGCCTAAAGTCACCATGACCGTTAACGGGAAAGCTGCGTCTGCGGATGTCGAGCCGCGCACGCTGCTGGTTGATTTCCTGCGCCAGCACCTGCGCCTGACGGGGACGCATGTGGGTTGCGACACCAGCCAGTGCGGCGCGTGTGTCGTGCACGTCAACGGCCGCGCCATCAAGGCCTGCACAAGTCTTGCCGTCCAATGGGACGGCGCAACCATCACCACTATCGAAGGGCTCGCCAACGGGGATGCGCTGCATCCGATGCAGGAAGCCTTCCGCGAGCACCATGGCCTTCAGTGCGGGTTCTGCACGCCGGGCATGATTATGGCCGCCGTCGATCTGGTGAACCGCCATGGCGGCGTTCCCGACGAGGCGACCATCCGGCGCGAGCTGGAAGGCAACATCTGCCGCTGCACCGGCTATCACAACATCGTCAAGGCGATCGGTGCCGGCGCTTCGGCCATGCAGGGCAGCGGGAGGGCCGCCGCCGAATAAAGCCGTCATCACGAGTTGGGAACTGACACTGCCGGCCGCTTGAACAAACAGAACGCTTCAAAAAAGCGCCAACGGCCGGTCCAGGGAGGAAAACAGCAATGTCCAATACAGGTATCGGCGCGCGGGTGGCGCGGCTTGAAGACCACCGTTTCATTACAGGCGCCGGCAAATACACCGACGACGTCAGCGTCGCGGGCCAGGCCTATGCCGCCTTCGCGCGCAGCGAACACGCGCATGCGACCGTCAAGTCAATCGATTCAAAGGCGGCGCTCGAAGTGCCGGGTGTCCTCGCCGTCTTTAGCGGCGCCGATCTGGAAAAGGATGCGATCGGTCCGCTGCCCGCCGGCTGGATGATCCACTCCAAGGACGGTTCGCCGATGAACGCGCCGGGCCATCCCTGCCTGGTGCAGGGCAAGGCGCGCTATGTGGGCGATCCCGTTGCCGTTGTTATCGGCGAGAGCGTTGCCGCGGCGCGGGCGGGCGTCGAGGCGCTTTCCATCGACTATGACGTGCATGATGCCGTCACCGATCTGACGAAGGCCCGGTCTTCCTCAACGCAGCTTCACGACACCGCGCCGAAGAACACCTGCTACGAGTGGGAGCTTGGCGACAAGGCGGCGACGGAAGCCGCGTTCAGACAAGCCAAGCATGTCACCAAGCTGAAGCTGAGCAACAACCGTCTCGTGCCGAACCCGATGGAGCCGCGTTCGGCTCTGGGCAGCTACGATCCGGGAACGGACTCCTATACGCTCTACACGACGAGCCAGAATCCGCATGTGGCGCGCCTTGTGATGTCGGCGTTCCTCAATGTTGCGCCGGAGCACAAGCTGCGCGTTATCGCGCCGGATGTCGGTGGCGGTTTCGGCTCGAAAATCTACGTCTATCCGGAAGAGGTGGTTTGTACCTGGGCGTCGAAGAAGGTCGGCCGCGCGGTGAAATGGACCGCCGACCGCACCGAGGCTTTCATCACCGACGCGCACGGGCGCGACCATGTCACCGAGGCCGAACTTGCCATGGACGAGCGCGGCAAGATTCTCGGCTTCAGGGTGCACACAACGGCCAATCTCGGCGGCTATCCGAGCCTGTTTGCCACCTGCGTTCCGACCTATCTCTACGCAACGTTGCTGTCGGGCCAGTACGACATTCCGGCGATCTACGCCGAGGTCGATGCGGTTTATACCAACACCGTGCCGGTCGACGCCTATCGCGGCGCGGGCCGCCCGGAGGCGACGTATCTTGTCGAGCGCATTGTGGAAATCGCGGCGCGTGAGATGGGTATCGATCCGGCGACGTTCCGCAAGCGCAATTTCATCAAGAAGTTCCCGCACCAGACGCCGGTCATCATGAATTACGATGCCGGCGACTATGCCGCTTCGCTGAACAAAGCCTGCGAGATGATCGACTACAAGGGCTTCGGCAAGCGCAAGCGCGAGGCCGCCCGGCGCGGCAAGCTGCGCGGCATCGGCTTCTCCTGCTACATCGAGGCCTGCGGCATCGCGCCGTCGGCTGCCGTCGGCTCGCTTGGCGCGGGCGTCGGTCTTTGGGAATCCGCCGAAGTGCGCGTCAACCCCACCGGCAACGTCGAAATCCTGACGGGTTCGCACAGCCACGGGCAGGGGCATGAAACGACCTTCGCCCAGCTGGTGTCCGACCGTCTCGGTATCGGCATCGACCAGGTGACCATTGTTCATGGCGACACCGACAAGGTTCAGT